>DASSQL010000301.1:0-20776 GCA_035702525.1 Ornithinibacter sp.
CGGCCGGCGATCTCCTGGAGCCGCTCGGGGTCGGGCGCGAGGTCGACGGCCAGGGCCCGGGCCTGCTCGACCATGTGGTCGCGCAGCCAGGGGTTGGCGGTGAACTGCACCCGGTGGGTCTCCTCGTGCATGCAGACCCACCTGCGGAAGTCGTCGCGGTCGACGCCGAGCTCGGTGGCCACCGACATGATGTTCGGGGCGACGAGCAGCAGGGCCGGGTTTCCGCCGGGCGCGAGGTCGTACTGCCCGAGCACCTTGCTGGACATGAAGGCGAGCAGGGCGCCGGCCTCGGCGCCGGTGACCTTCCCGCCGAACGCCACGGCCGTGGCGTTCGGCGCGTTGCCGCCGCGCTTGGCGACCATCGCGTCGAAGGTGGGGTCGAGCATGGCGCTCATCGAGTCGGCGTTGACCGAGATCCAGGTGGCGCGGTCGACCACGAGGGCGTCCGGCGCCTCGGGCGGGGTCTGCATCCGCGCGGTGTCGGCCACCGGTTCGCGGGCGGTGCGGGCGGCGGCCCGGATCGCCGCGACCTCGGTCTCCGCCTCGGCCCGGGTGACGGTCGGGCCCGCGGGCACGAGCGTGCGCCCGGTGGTCTTGGCGAACTCCCAGTCGACGTAAGCCACGCAGTTCTGCCTCTCCTCGTGCCGCGGTCAGCGGCAGCCACACCTGGTCAGTGTGGCCACGATCCGGTCCAACGCGGCCCGGGCACGCAGCGTTCCCCCGTAGGTTCTCGGGAACCCGTCGACGAGCAGCACGAAGGTCAGCGGGCGGCCGTCGGCGTCGACGGTGGTGCCGGCCAGCGCCGACCCCGCGCGCAGCGTGCCGGTCTTGGCGCGCGGCACCCCGACGACGTCCCGGGTCGCCCTCGCCTGGAAGCGCCGGGTCAGGGTGCCGGACAACCCGGACACCGGGAGCCCGGCGACGACGCCGCGCAGCTCGGCGACCGCACCGGTGGCGGCCAGCTGCAGCACCCCGGAGAGGGTGGCGGCGCTGGCCCGCTGCCCCGGGCTCAGCCCGGAGGCGTCGGTGATGACCAGCCCGGCGGTCGGCACGCCGTCGGCGGTCAGCCGCTCGCGGATGAACGCGGCGTTGTCGCCCTGCCGGGCGGTCGGGCGTCCCGATGCGAAGGCCGCCTGCCGGGTGAGGTTCTCGGTGAGCGAGTTCTCGCTGTGGTCGAGCGCGAAGTCGAGCACCTCGGCGTAGGTGGCTGACTCGACGCTGCCGAGCGGCCGGGCGGTCGCCGGCGCCGCCGTCGACCAGGTGCTTTCGGGGAGCAGGGTCGCGGTCACCCCACGGGCCTTCAGCCGCTCCACGAGGGTCGCCGCGACCTCGCGCTCGGGGCGCAGCGGCGAGGGGTGCAGCGCCCGCGGCAGCTGGGTGGCCAGGCCGGTCATGACGACCGCCTGGGCGAAGCCGTCGCGCACGTCGTGCGGGTTCCACGTCGACGGGTAGCGCGGCCCGGGGGCGTAGGTGAGGTCGAGGCGCAGCCGCACCGTGGTGCGCCCGGAGGGCGCGAGCGCGGTCGCGACCTGGGCCGCGAGGTCGGCGAGGCCGGCCCGGCCGGCCACCGCGTCGGCGTCACCGGCACCGGGCGAGAGCAGGGTGTCGCCGCCCACCACGAGCACGAGGTCGGCCGAGCCGGGCGCGGCGACGACCGTGGTCGTCATCCGGTCGTCGAGGTCGAGCCCGTCGGCGACGGCGAGCGCGGCCAGCAGCTTCTGGGTGGAGGCGGGCACCCGGGGGGTGGCGGCATCAAGCGACCAGAGCTCGTCACCGGTGAGGCCGTCGCGCACGCTGATGCCGGTCGCGCCCTTCAGGGCCGGATCGGTGGATGCCGCGGTCAGCGCCCGCTGCAGGCCGGTGCTGGTCGGCACGGGCGCGTCGGTGCCGGTGTCGGTGAGCATCGGGTCGACGCTGGTGGCGGGCTCGGGCAGCAGGACCGGGGCCGGCGTGCCGGAGACCGTGGGCGTCGGGGCGCTGACCGGCCGGTCCAGGGTGAGGATTCCGGGCGCGACGTCGAACACGTCGGCGGTGGCGTACCCCGCGACGGCGACCAGGGCGACGGCCGACCCGACCACCGAGGCGAGCATGACCCGTCTCACCCCGCCTCCCTTCGTGCTCCGCGTGCGCATGCGCCACACTGTGACGCGAGCCTAGGTCACCGTCTTGAAGGAGAAACCCGCCGTGGAGTTCGACGTCACCATCGAGATCCCCAAGGGTCACCGCAACAAGTACGAGGTCGACCACGAGACCGGGCGCATCCGCCTCGACCGGATGCTCTTCACCGCGATGGCGTACCCGTCCGACTACGGCTACATCGAGGAGTCGCTCGGCGAGGACGGCGACCCGCTCGACGCGCTCGTGCTGCTCGACGAGCCGACCTTCCCCGGCTGCCTGGTGCGGGTGCGCCCGATCGGCATGTTCCACATGCGCGACGAGGCCGGCGGCGACGACAAGATCCTGTGCATCCCTGCTGGCGACCCGCGCAAGTTCCACATCCGGGAGATCGAGGACATCAGCTCCTTCGACCGGCTCGAGATCCAGCACTTCTTCGAGACCTACAAGGACCTCGAGCCCGGCAAGTCCGTCGAGGGCGCCCACTGGGCCGGCCGCGAGGACGCCGAGCGCTGCATCGACGAGGCCATCGAGCGGGCCCGCCAGGCCGGCGTCAGCACCGCACGGTGGCGGATGCCCGACCACGAGCTCGCACCGGGTTCGATCTACGCGCAGCGCACCGCCGACGAGATCTCGGCCGCGTCCGAGCGTGCCCGCAACGAGCTCGCGACCAAGGACCGCCCGCTCAGCGACGACTGACCCCGGCTTTCTCGCCCGATCCCGGAACCTTCACCTTCGCACCGGAACCGTTCCGGCGCGAAGGTGAAGGTTCCGGTGTGGAGGCCCCCGGTCACCAGCCCCAGGAGCCGGGCACGCCCTTGAACGGGCCGACGACCCGTGCGGTGATCCAGCCGCCGTAGAAGCCACCCTCCTGCGCCCTCACCACCTCGCCGTCGACGGTGCACCGGTCCATCGAACCGGGCATCACCGCGACGTGGCCGGCGATGGCCTCGAAGCCGGGGCTCGGGGAGGGGTAGGTCCACGCGGCCCGGGGCGCCACGGCATCCCCACCGATGACGTCGAGGTAGCCGGCCTGACCCTTGAACTCGCACCAGGACGAGCCCTCCGCCGGGCGCAGCGCACCCGGCTCGAAGTCGTCGACCGGCAGGTAGTAGGCGGGCGGGTGGCTGGTCTCCAACACGCGCAACGACCGGGTCGAGGTCGCGACCCGCACGCCGCCGAGCCACACCTCGACGCTCTCGCGGCCGGCCTCGACACGCGGCGGCCGGGGGTAGTCCCAGACCGACTCCTGCCCCGGCCCTGGGGTCTCCGGCACCGGGTGACGAGCCATCGTCAGTCCCGCTCGACCCAGCGGTCGACGGCCCACACGATCGCGAAGGCCAGACCCGGGTCGGCCCCGTCAGCGACGTCGACGGTGTACTTGTCCTTGATCGTGACCCACTTCTGGCTGATCCGCACGACGTCCTGACCGCCGCTCGTGACGGTGTAGTTCTTCTCGATGAACTGGCCGGTGAGCTGCCAGGGCTCGCCATCGGCCATCGTCATCGTCATCTTGTCCTTGACCATCGAGAACGCCTTCGCCTTGAGCGAGGCGACCTCGGTGCCGGAGGCGTCGGTGATCGACATCTTCTTCGGGATGCCGAGCAGCTGCCCCTTCACGCTGTAGAGGACGCTGCCGTCGCCGGCCTGCACCTCGGCCTTGGGGCGCGGGCCCAGCTTGCCGTCGACGAAGAACAGCTGGGCCTCGGTGTCGGGGTCGAGCACCGCGAAGTCGCGGCCGGCACCGAACTTGCTCTTCATCAGGTACCGGGTGAACCCGGCCGGACCTGCGGGGATGTCGCCCACGGCGCGCCTCCATCGTCGGTGGGTTCCCAGCCTAACCATGCCCGGGGCGGGCCGGGGCCGGTGATCTCCCCCACCCGCCCCGTACCGGGACGGTGCCGCCGTCGCTCGTTCGGGTCAGCCCCGTCCGAGGCGGCGCAGCGTGCTGATCCGCTGCTCGTACTCCTTCTCGTCGATCTCCCCCGCCGCGAACCGACGGGCCAGGTCGGCCTCGGCCGAGTGCACCGGGTCCCGGTGCGGCGGCCCGCCCCACCCGCGGCGACGGCCGAACACGCCGAACACGAGGAAGAGGAAGAACGCGAAGAAGAAGAACCCGACGAACGGGAAGAACGGGAACCACCACCCGTAGCCGCCGTTCCAGGGGCCGGGGTGTGCGGACAGGGACTGGGCGAGGGTCGTGACGGTGGTCATCGGGTCGCTCCTTGCTGGTCGGTGATGTGGCACCGTCCATGCTTCGCGGCCGCGCGGCGCCCCGAATCCCCCTGCGGGAGGCACCTGCCGCACTCCCCCGGCGGTATGCCGGGGCACCCCGCCGACCTCGCGGCGTCAGGGGTACTTCGCGGCCTCAGGAGGTCCTCGCCGACCCAGGGTCGGATACGGCCCTGACTCGGCGACGTGCTCCTGACTTCGCGGGAGGGCTCAGTCCTCGGACCAGCCGGGGCGGACCAGGCCGGACTCGTAGGCGAGCACCACGAGGTGCGCCCGGTCGCGCACCTGCAGCTTGACCATCGCCCGGGACACGTGGGTCTTGGCCGTCGCCGGCGAGACGACGAGCCGGTCGGCGATCTCGTCGTTCGACAGCCCCTCGCCGACCAGCGCCACGACCTCGCGCTCGCGCTCGGTGAGCGGAGCCAGCCGCTCGGCGGCGCGCCCCGGGCCGGGCCGGCTGCGGGTGGCGAACTCGCCGATCAAGCGACGGGTCACCCGTGGCGACAGCAGGGCGTCGCCGCCGGCCACGGCCCGCACGGCGCGCAGCAGCTCGGTGGGCTCGGTGTCCTTGACGAGGAACCCGCTCGCCCCGGCCCGGATCGCCTCGAAGACGTACTCGTCGAGGTCGAAGGTCGTCAGCACGACGACCCGGGTGGAGGCGAGCGCCGGCTCCGCGACGATGAGGCGGGTCGCCTCGAGGCCGTCGGTGCCCGGCATCCGGATGTCCATCAGCACGACGTCGGGATGGAGGTCGCGCACCAGCGCCAGCGCCTCACCACCGTCGGACGCCTCGCCGAGCACGGTGATGTCGGGTTCGTTGTCGAGCAGCGCGCGCAGCCCGGCCCGCAGCAGCGCCTGGTCGTCGGCGAGCACCACCCCGATCACGGGGTCACCGCCGTGGGGAAGCTCGCGGCGACGCGCAGCCCACCGAGCGGTGACGGCTCCAGCCGCACCTCTCCCCCGAGCGCTGCCGCCCGCTCGCGCATCCCCCGGATGCCGTTGCCCTCGGTGACCGTGTTCGGCTCACCGACGCCGCTGCCGTCGTCGTCGACGGTCACCACGAGCCGGCCCGGCCGGTGCTCGACGACGACCTCGGCCCGGTCGGCCCCGGAGTGCCGCACGACGTTGGTCACCGACTCCTGCACGACCCGGTAGGCCGCGAGCTCGACCCCGGGTGGCAACGGTTCGGGCGTCCCGGTGACCCGGGTCGTGAGGTCGAGGCCCGCGTAGCGCGTGCGCTCGACGAGGTCGTCCAGGGCCGCCAGGCTCGCGGCCGGGTGCCGTGGGGCCGGTCCGTCGCCCTCACGGAGCACCTCGATGAGTGAGCGCAGCTCGACGAGGGCCTCCTTGCTCGCGCCCTTGATGACGCGCAGCGCCTCGTCGACCTGCTCGGGGTGGGTGCCGCGCAGGTGCAGCGCGACCGAGGCCTGCACGTTGATGAGCGACATGTGGTGGGCGACGACGTCGTGGAGCTCCTGGGCGATCCGCAGCCGGTCCTCCCCGGCCCGGCGGCGGCGCTGCTCGGCGAGCGCCCGGCGGTGCGTCAGGGCCCGCTCGCGGCGCACCCGGCCCACCTCGGCGAGGGTGAGCACGAGCAGCGCCCAGGCCAGGGTTGCCGTGGCCGCGGCCCACGACCAGCCGCGGTCGGGGTCGAGCGCCGTGGCCACCCCGTGGGCCACGAGCACGCCACCCGCGACGAGCCACGCGACCAGCCGGTGCCCGGTGAGCACCGCGGCCACGAGGGCGACCACGAGCGAGAGCACGACCGGCCCGTACGGGTAGCCGAGCACGAGGTAGACACCGGTCGCCACGCCGACCGTCACCGCCACGACCGGCACCCGGGTGCGCGTCATCACGGCCAGCGCCGCCGGGCCGGTGAGCAGCAGCGCGAGCGCGAGGAGGTCGATCGGGCGGCGGTCGGGTTGGGCCCGCTGCGCACCCAGGCTCCCCACGACCTGCACCACCGCGAGCACCCCGGCCAGTGCGAGCTGCGGGGCCCGGCCCGGGCCCCACGGCCCCCGGGCCGGCCACGGGGGCCCGAACCCGGCATCCGGCCCCCAACGCTCAGGGCCCCAGCGCCCACGGCCCCAGCGGTCGCCGACCGGCGCGGGCGGCGTGCTGGAGGTCGGGCCGGGCATGCGACCAGCGTAGGGACGCGGGGCTCCGCCGGTCGTCCCGTCCTCGCGGCAGGTGCGCCTACTCCCCCGGGAGTACGTCAGGACGGCAGCAGCCCGGCCCGGCTCGCCAGCAGCGCGGCCTGCACCCGGTCGCGGCTGTGGGTCTTGGCGAGCACGCTGCCCACGTGGGTCTTCACCGTGCTGGTCGACAGGTGCAGGCGCGCGGCGATCTCGGTGTTGTTCAGCCCCAGGCCGATCAGGGCCAGGACGTCCGCCTCACGTGGGGACAGGCCGTAGGCGGAGAGGTCCGGCGCGCCGTGCGGCCCGCCGGCCCGCACCCGGGCGAGCACCGCCCTGGTCACCTCGGGAGACAGGATGGAGTCGCCGTCCGCGACCGCACGGACCGCCCGGACGAGGTCGGCGCCACTGCAGCGCTTGAGCAGGAAGCCACGCGCGCCGGCGGCGATCGCGTCGAGGACGTAGTCGTCCTGGTCGAAGGTGGTGACCACGATGACCGCCGGCGCGTGCGGCAGGGCCTGCAGGGCGCGGGTCGCCGCGAGCCCGTCCAGGACCGGCATCCGCACGTCCACGAGCGCGACGTCGAGCCGGGGGTCGGCCCGGACGGCGGCCAGGAAGGCCCGCCCGTCCTCCGCCAGCACGGCCACCTCGACGTCCGGCTGGGCGGACAGGATCATCGCGAAGCCCTCGCGCACCAGCTGCTGGTCGTCGACGACGGCCACCCGGATCACGGGAGTGCCGCCGGCCGGCCGGTCGGCAGGAAGACGTCGACCATGGTGCCGCCGCCCGGGCGCGCGGTGATCGACCAGTGGCCACCGCTCGCGGTGACCCGTTCGTCGATCCCGACCAGCCCCGAGCCGCGCTGGGGCGAGCCGTGCGGCGGGCCGACGCCGTCATCGGCCACCCGCAGGCGCAGGTAGCGCCCCGCCTGCGCGACGTCGACCCACGCGTGGGTCGCCCGGGCGTGCCGCGCGATGTTGGTCATCGCCTCCTGGGCGATGCGGTACACGGTCAGCAGGGTGGCCGCCGGCAGGACCAGCTCGGGGTCGACGTCGACCTCGACCACCACCCCCGAGTGGCGCAGCGGTGTGGCGAGCAGCTCGTCGACGTCCGACATCCGGGGCGGTGCCGTGACCGCGAGCGGCGCCTGGGGGTCGCGCAGGTGGATGACGAGGGCGTCGAGCTCGGTCAGCGCGGTGCGGCCCAGGCCGCCGATGGCCTCGAGCGCCGCCCTCGGGTCGCCCACGAGTCCGGCCTCGGCCTGCACCACCATGGCGGTGACCTGGTGCCCGACCACGTCGTGCAGCTCGCGCGCGACGGCGGTCCGCTGCTCGAGCCAGCGGGTCTGCCCACGCAGCCGCCCGGCCTCGCGCTCGAGCTCGCGGCCCTGGACCCGCGAGCGGAGCAGCAGGCCCCCCAGCCCGCCGATGAGCACGCCGATGAAGGCCGACAGCACCTCGCCGTTCGGTGAGATGACCAGCGACAGGATGGCGCCCGCGAAGCCGTAGGCCCACCCGCGCCAGGCGACGTCCTGGCGGTCCTCGGCCACCGCGACGAGCACGCCTGCACCGACGGTGAAGGCGAGCCAGGGGGCGCCGCCCGTCCAGGTCGCGGCGAAGGCCGCCCCGAGCCCGAAGGCGGTGGTCCGCTGCCGGGGCGGAACGATCGGCGCCGCCACCGCGAGCAGCGCGATGAAGGCCGCCCACCCCTCGCCGCTGGTCGGCTCGAACAGCGTGATGACGACGGCGAAGCCGGACGCCACCGCGGCCAGGCCGTACGCCAGCTGCCGTGCCCCGAGCCGGTGCACGACCTCCGGCAGCGCGGGCCACCGCAGCGCCCGGGGGCGCGGCGCGAACGGACGGATGGCCACGTCGACAGTGTGCTCGGCTCCGACCCGCCTGTCATGGCCCCCCGCTGCGCTCGGTACCCGGGTACCGGTGCGCCCGGGCCCGTGGGTACCGGGGTCACCGGCAGGGCAGCCCCTCGGTGGTGGTCGCGGTGCCGGGGCGCGCTGGAGCGTGGTCGGATGATCACCTTCGCGTTGCTCGGGCACGGCGCGGCGGCCCCGAACGGCAGCGCCGAACCCCTGGGGACCTGGCCGAACCTCGTCACGCTCGTGCGGACCGTCGTCGCCGTGGGGCTGGGTACCGCCGCCGTCGCCCGCACCGACGTCGTGATGCTCGGCCTCGCCTATGCGATCTACTGGGCCGGCGACGTCGCGGACGGATGGCTGGCCCGCCGGCTGGGCCAGGAGACGAGGACCGGAGCGGTGTTCGACATCGTTGGCGACCGGGCCTGCACCGTGCTGCTGTGCGCCGGCCTGGTGGCGGCCCGGCCGGGGGCCTGGCTGGTGGCCCTGGTCTTCCTCGTGTCGTTCGCCGTGGCCGACACCATGCTCTCGCTGTCGTTCCTGCACTGGGACCTGTTGGGCCCCAACGACTTCCACCGGGTCGACCGCACCGTGTGGCTGGTCAACTGGTCTCCGCCCGCCAAGGCGGTGAACACCGCGGGGGTCGTCGGGCTGACTCTGCTCGGCCTGTACCGGGTCGCCCTCCTGCTCGCCGTGGCCGTCCTGGTCGTGAAGGTCGCGTCGGGGTTGCGGGTCATCCGCCTGGTGCCCGGCGCCCGACCCCGGGTCACCTCACCGTGACCGTTGCCGGGGCGGCGCTCGCCCTGCTCGTGGCGGCCCTCGTCGGCCTCGGTTCGGCCCTGCTGCCCGTCGTCAACGCCGAGGCCTACGCGGTCGTGGCCGCGGGGTCGGCGCCGGCACTCGGAGTGGTCCTCGCCCTGGCGCTCGGCCAGACGGCCGGCAAGCTGGTGCTCTTCGAGTCGGCCCGGCGCGGCAGCGACCGGTGGAAGGCGCAGGAGGAGACGTCCCGCCGAGCCCGCTGGACGGCACGGGTGCGGCCGTGGCTCACCTCACCCCGAACCGGGCCACCGGTCGTCCTGCTCTCCGCGACGCTGGGGCTCCCGCCCCTCGCCGTGGTCGCATTGGTCGCCGGGGCGTGCGGTCAACGGCGCCGGCTGTTCGCGGCGCTGGTCCTGCTCGGTCGAGGGGTGCGGTTCGCGGTGATCGTGCTGCCCGCGGCACAGCTCTTGGGCTGAGGGCGGGCTAGGGCTGTGGCGGGGCGTCGCCGGGGCGCAGCCCGCCGACCGACAGGGCGTCGAGCAGGGCCTGCTCGAGGGCCGGCAGCGAGCCGTCGAGCGCCGACAGCCCGGTGGGGCCGAGCAGCACCGTGCGTGAGCCGTCGGCGCGCAGGCCCAGCACCGCCGGCAGCCCGGACACCGACCAGGTGGCCCGCTCGTCGTCGGTCGCCTCGTTGCGGTGCACCAGGCGCACCGGCACGGGCAGGCGGGCGGCCATCGCGTCCCACTCCGGCCGGCGGCGCACCGAGCCGTGGGTGAGGTCGCAGAGCGAGCAGCTGGTGCGGCCCAGCAGGTGGCCGACGACGTAGGTGAGCTCGCCGACGACACCGCCGTCCGCGTCGTACACGCCGACGACCTCGACCACGGGCTGTGTCATGGCGACACGCTAACCCGGTGGCGAGTCCGGACCGTCCGCGCGGCATCCGGCACGGCATCCGATCAGGTCGCGGAGGGGTCCGCCTGGATCGGCTCCGGCGCCGCACCACCCTCGGGGAGCTCACCCTCCCGGGTCACGAGGGCGGTGAGGGGCAGCCGGAAGGTCGCGAGGAGGCCGACGACCAGGGCGAGCGCCGCCAACCCGGTCGTGGCCCGGCTCGCGTGGATCATCGCGTCGCCGGCGGCGTCCGCCACCGCCGACAGCGCCGGCTGGGCCTGCAGCCCGGCGATCGCGGTCCCGGCGGAGTCGGTGACCGCGCCGGTCACCGAGTCGACGGTCGCGGCCGGCAGGCCCAGGGCCGTGAGGTTGGCCTCGGTCGTGCGACCCAGGCTGCCGATGAGGAACCCGCCGAGCACCGCCACGCCCAGCGCCGAGCCGAGCTGGCGCACGCTCGACTGCAGCCCGGACGCCTGGCCGCTCTCGTCGACCGGCACGTCGTGCAGCAGCAGCGACGTGAGCTGAGCGGTCGCCATCCCGACGCCGAGCCCGTAGACGAACAGGCACGCGCACAGCTGCCACGCCGCGACGTCCATCGAGATGGTCAGGGCCAGCGCGGCCACCGCCGCTGCCTCGAGGCCGAGGCCCACCTGCACCACCGTGCGCTGCGGCACGAACTGCGAGATCCGCGGCAGCGCACCGGAGATCAGGAAGGTGCCCAGCGCCAGCGCCACGATGACCCACCCGGTCTGCAGGGCGGTGTAGCCGAGGGTTCCCTGGAGGAGCAGCGGGAGGGTGAAGAGCAGGCCGAACTCGCCGAACGCGACGATCAGGGCCGCCACCACCCCGGCGCTGAAGGTGGGGATGGTGAACAGGGACAGGTCGACGAGCACCGGCATCCCGGCCGCGCTCCTGCGCCGCTCGTGGAACACGAAGGCCACCATCGACAGCACGCCACCGGCGAGCACGAACGGGATGGGCGACAGGCTGCCGGAGTCCGTGTGCAGCCAGCCGTAGGTCTCGGCCTCGATCAGCGCGAAGACGATGGCCCCCATGCCGAGCATGGTCAGGGCCACGCCGAGCAGGTCGCGACTCGGGGTCGCCTTGAGGTCGCGGGTCTCGGGCAGCGCCTTAACGATGCCGACGACGACGAGCAGCCCCACCGGGATGTTGATCCAGAACGCCCAGCGCCACGAGTAGTCGGTCGCCAGCCAGCCCCCGAGCAGCGGCCCGATGGCCGCCATCCCGCCGATCGCCGACCCGTACACGGCGAAGGCCACCACCCGGGCACGCCCGACGAACAGGGCGTTCAGGCTCGAGAGCGTCGACGGCAGGATCATCGCGGCGCCGATGCCCTGCACGAACCTGGCGGTGATCAGCATCGGGCCGTTGACGGAGAGCCCCGCGACCACCGAGGCGAGCATGAAGACGACCATGCCGATGAGGAACAGCAGGCGGCGGCCCTTGAGGTCACCGAGCCGGCCCACCGTGATGAGCAGCGACGCGAAGACGAGGGAGTAGACCGCGTTCATCCACTGCGCCTCGGTCGCGGTGAGCGACAGGTCGTCGATGACGACGGGCAGGGCGACGTTGACGATCGTCGCGTCCATGATCACCAGCGAGACACCGAATCCGATGGTCAGCAGGGCCGCCCAGTCACGTCGGGTCATCAGGGGGGCGGCCGCGGCGTCGGTCGAGGTCGAGGGCATGGCCGCAGTGTCCCAGCAGCCCGGTGGCCAGCTCCGAAACCGTGGCGCGCGCCACGGCGTCGGGCCGCCGCCGCGCGAACTGTCCGGGCCGCCCCACGAACAACGGTGGGAGAAATGGGGGTCAGGACCCCCATTTCTCCGACCCTTGTCGCTGCCGCGGTGCTGGCGGTCTCCGCCGGCGCGAGGAGCAGGCCCGGCTGCAGGGCCTGCTCGTGCGGGCCCGGTGCCGCCGAGTACCGGACCAAGGGGTCAGGCCCCCGCGACCGTCGTCGTGGGGGCCTGACCTGTGGGTACTGCCGGTGGAGCCGCCTAAGGGAATCGAACCCTTGACCTATTCATTACGAGTGAATCGCTCTGGCCGACTGAGCTAAGGCGGCGGGCACCCGAGCGGGCTCGGGCACGCCGGACGAGTATACGGAGTGGAGCCTCACGACAGCGAATCCCCCGCGCGCCCCGTCAGCCGCTCAGCAGCGCAGGCCGTCCTTGGGCACGGTGCCCTTGAGGAAGTAGGCGTCGACGGCGCCGTCGACGCAGGAGTTGGAGCGCGTGTAGGCGGTGTGTCCGTCACCGTCGAAGGTGATCAATGACGCGTCGGCGAGCTGGTCGTGCAGGCGCACCGACCACTCGTACGGCGTCGCGGGGTCACGGGTCGTGCCGATGACGACGATCGGGTCGGCCCCCGCCGCGCTGATCTTCTCCGGCGCCCCGGTGGCCTTGACCGGCCACACGCCGCACGGCAGCGAGCTCCACATCAGGAACGGGCCCCAGGTGGGGGCGTCCTTCAGCGACTCCTGCGCGAGCCGGTGGCGCTCGGCGAGGTCGCTGCTGTCGGCCTTGTCGAGGCAGTTGACCGCGTAGATGACCTCCATGATGTTGCCCGCGTACTTGCCGCCGGGGTTGCGGTCGGCGTACTGGTCGGCGAGCTGCATCAGGGCGGTGCCGTCGCCGCCGACGGCGTCGCGCATGGCGTCGGTGAGGGTCTGCCAGGCACCCTGGTCGTACATGGCGGCGGCGATGCCGAGCGAGGCCCAGCCCTCGGTGAGCCGCGGCACCGCGTTGTCACCGGTGCGCGGCAACGGGCTGGAGTCGACCGAGGCGAGGAAGGTGCGCAGGCCCTTCATCACGGTGTCCACGGACTTGCCGAGGGGGCAGTCACCCTGCTCGACGCAGTAGGCGGCCCACTGCCGGGTCGCGAGCTCGAAGCCCTTGGCCTGGCCCAGGTTGAGCTCGTCAGGGGTGAGGTCGGGCGCCACGACGCCGTCGAGCACCATCCGGCCGACGTTCTTCGGGAACAACCCCGCGTACACCGTGCCGAGGTAGGTGCCGTAGGACTTGCCCAGGTAGGTGAGCTTCTGCTCGCCGAGCGCGGCCCGCAACACGTCCATGTCGCGGGCGGCGTCCTTGGTCGACACGTGCGCCAGCAGCGGCCCGGCGGTCTTGGCGCAGGACTGGGCGAAGGCCCGCGAGGTCGCCTCGAACGCCTGCTCCTCGGCGGGGTCGTCGGGCGTGGGGTCGGCGCCGAGGAAGGAGTCGAGCTCGGAGTCGGTGACGCAGTCGATGGGTGACGAGCGGCCCACCCCGCGCGGGTCGAAGCCGACGACGTCGTAGGCGTCGCGCACGCCCTTGCCGACGATGAAGTCGGCGGCCCGCGCGTAGTCGACGCCCGACCCACCGGGCCCGCCCGGGTTCACGACGAGCGACCCGAGGCGCTTGGACGCCCTCTTCGCCGGCACCTTGACCAGGGCCAGCTCGAGGGTGTCGCCCTGGGGGTTCTCGTAGTCGACGGGCACCTCGAGGGTCGCGCACTGGGCGCCCTCGCAGTCGGCCCACCTGAGCTGCTGCGTGTAGAACTTCGAGAGCGCCTCCGAGCCGGGGGGCGGACTCTGCGGCGTGACCGACACCGACGGGGCGCTGCCCGAGTCGCGGATGCCGTCGAGCACCGAGCACCCGGACAGGACGAGGGCGGCGACCGTGGCACCCACCAGGGCGGCGACGCGGCGATGCTTCATGGGCGCACGATAGGCGAGCCGTCTGGGCGTCGTCCCCGAGGCCAGGTCACGAATCGGCAATGATCGCCCGGCGGGAGGGCAGCGCTCCCCATTGCGACGTCCGTGCAGGTCGGGGAGGGTGGGTCACTCATCGGACGAGGGAGGGACCGACGTGGGGCAGCGGGACGACCAGAGCGGCGGACAGCGCGACACCGAGGCGTTCAGGGCGCAGGTGGCGGCGATGCGCGCCCGAGGGGCGCAGTGGAAGGAGCTCGGCGAGCAGGGCCTGCAGGCGGCCGACTACGCCTCGACGTGGGTCGACTTCGACCCCTCGGGCGGGGCCGCCATGGAGCGGTTCGTCGACGTGACGACGGGCATGGACACCGGCGTCCGCGACCTGATGAAGGACATCTACCGTGCGGTGCACGGGTCGGGCGTGGCGATCATCGCCTCGGCCGACCGCTACGCCGAGCTCGACGCCGCGGCCGCGGCGCGGCTCGACCGCGACTACTGGGCCCACTGAGAGCGAGGGGAACGGCTGTGCAGCTGGCAGAGGGTGGGGGCGGGTACAACCCGGCGGGGTGGCTCTACGAGCCGACTCCCGGCGACCCGGTGCCCACGACGTTCGACGGGGTGATCGGCGTCGCGGACTGGCTCTCGCTGGGCCACTGGGCACTGGTGGTGCTCGACAAGGTCGACGGCGACTTCGACCTCGTCGAGAAGGTGCAGACCTGGGTGGCCGGCGACTGGGAGCACGTGGCGGTGTCGGCCGAGGCGATCCGCCACCTCAAGCTCTTCACCACCGACATGGCGGATGCCGTCGACGCGTACTCCGGCCTGCTCGACGACGTCTGGGACGGCAACGCCGCCCAGGCCGCCGACCTGACCTTCATCTCGATCACGACGTCGATGCGCAAGGCCGCCGACATGCTCGACATCGCCGCGAAGGGCTACGACGACGTGGCACAGGGCCTCTACGGCGTCGCCAAGGACGTCGGCAACCTCGTGCAGACGCTCATCGACCTCCTCATCGCCGCGGGCATCAGCGCCGCGGCGACGGCCGCCGGGTCGTGGACCCTGATCGGCGCGGCCATCGGTACGGCCGCCACGTACTACGGCATCACGAAGATCGTCAGCACGATCCAGAAGATCATCGCGGTGCTCGAGAGCGCGGTCACCTTCGTCGACACGTTCACCGACGTCGTGCTCGGTGCGCTGGGCTCGGCCGGCGACTGGCACAGCATCGACATCCCCGATGCCTTCCACAACAACCTCGTCCACTGAGCCCACCCGAACCGACCGCGCCCACCGACCCCACCGACCCCACCGAGCCCGCGCAGGAGCACCGGCATGACCGACCCGTCCTCGACCCCACCCCTGCTGCCGGCACTGCCGCCGAACCGGGCGGTCGACGAGCAGCTGCGGCGCTCCCTCGCGGTGCTGCGCGACCAGAGCGAGGATGCCGGGCTGCGCGGCCGGATCGACGACGTCATCCGGGGCCACTCCTCGCTGCGGGCGCTGTCGCGCGACCCCGCCTTCGGCGCGCTGATGGAGCCGCTCGTGACGCGCGGGATGCAGCAGCTCGGCGAGCTCACCGCCGACGAGCGTCGGGCCGCCCAGGAGGGCGCGGCCGCG
Organism: Ornithinibacter sp.; assembly: GCA_035702525.1. Taxonomy (GTDB): domain Bacteria; phylum Actinomycetota; class Actinomycetes; order Actinomycetales; family Dermatophilaceae; genus Fodinibacter. Next base: position 15,335 of record DASSQL010000301.1, read on the forward strand.
TTCGAGCGCGGCGAGCTCCCGGGGGCGGCGGAGCCGCAGGGGCCCACCCACGGCACCTGGTGACGCGGGCGGCTACCGGGGCAGCCGCAGGTCGAGCGCCATCGCCTCGAGCGCGAGCAGCGGGTTGACGTTGGCACCGATCCGCTCGCGGGCCGTGCCGATGGCGTCCATGGCCCCCAGCAGCTGGTCGGGACCGAGCAGCTCGGACACCCGCTGCACCACCTGGCGGCTGTCCTCGTTGACCAGGGCCGAGCCGGCCCGGGTGCGCACCACGAGCGCGTCGCGGTAGACCGACAGCAGGTCGACCAGCGCCCGGTCGATGACGTCGCGGGTGAACCGGGTGGCGCGGGCCTTCTGCTCCTTCTCGAGCGAGCTGAGCTGGGAGCGGATGTGCGGGGGCTGGGTGCGGGCGCTCGGGTCGGCGCCGAGCACCTCCATCAGGCGCACCTTCTCGGCGGCGTCACGCTCGCTGGACGCGGCCGCGCTCTCCTCGGCCGCGATCGTCATCAGGTCGCTGGCCGCGCCGATCGCGTCGCCGACGCTGACGATGCGGGTGGCCAGGGTGATGACGTCGTGCCGCCGGATGCGCGCGTGCTCGTCGCGCGCCAGCCGGGCGGCCAGGCCGACGTGCGACTGGGCGGCCCGGGCCGCGTACAGCGCCATCGACGGGTCGACGCCGTCACGGCGGGTGAGCAGCGCGGCGACGGCCTCGACCGACGGGGTGCGCAGCCGCACGTGCCGCGAGCGCGAGCGGATCGTGATGATGACGTCCTCGACCGAGGGCGCGCACAGCATCCACACGGTGCGTGGTGCCGGCTCCTCGAGGGCCTTGAGCAGGGCGTCGGCGGCGCGCTCGGTGAGCCGGTCGGCATCCTCGACGACGATCACGCGGAACCGGCCGACGGAGGGGCGGTGGGCGGCGAGGGCGACGAGGTCGCGGGCCTGCTCGACCTTGATCGACAGCCCCTCGGTGGCGATGACGTCGACGTCGGCATGGGTGCCGCCCAACGCGGTTCGGCACTCACGGCACTCGCCGCAGCCGCCGTCGGGGCAGAGCAGAGCCGCGGCGAAGGCCCGGGCGGCGACCGAGCGCCCCGACCCGGGCGGCCCGGTGAACAGCCACGCGTGGGTCATCGCCTCCGGGCTGCGGACGGCGTGCTCGAGCGTGGCGACCGCGCTCTCCTGGCCGATCACGTCGCGCCACACGCTCACGGCTCGACCAGCCCCATCGCCTCGAGGCGGGTCATGACCGCGTCGTGCAGGTGCTCGGGCGGCTCGGTGCCGTCGATGACGAGGTAGCGCTCGGGGTGGCCGGCCGCCATCGACAGGAAGTGCTGGCGGATGGCGTCGTGGAACGCGTCCTCCTCCGACTCCAGGCGGTCGTGGGTGTCGCCGCGACGACGGCGACCCTCGGCCGCGGTGATGTCGACGACCACGGTGAGCGCGGGCACGAGGGCGTCGACGGCCCACATCTGCAGGTCGTGCACCTCGGCGGCCCCGAGGTCGCGGCCGGCGCCCTGGTAGGCGACCGAGGAGTCGGTGTAGCGGTCGGTGATGACCACCTCGCCGCGCTCGAGCGCGGGACGCACCAGCTGGTCGACGTGGTGGGCCTTGTCGGCGGCGAAGAGCAGGGCCTCGGCGCGCGGCGAGACGTGGTCGCCGTGCAGCACGAGGTCGCGGATGGCCGCGCCGAGCTCGGTGCCGCCCGGCTGGCGGGTGACGACGACCTCGCGCCCGCGGGCGCGCAGGGCCTGCGCGAGCAGCCGCACCTGCGTCGACTTGCCCGCGCCGTCGCCCCCCTCGAAGGCGATGAACAGCCCCTCGCGTCCCGTCACGGGGCGAGCCTAGGCCAGCCCCGCGACACCGTCAGGCGCCGGGCAGGTTGTCGCGGGCCCACAGGGCCGCGCTGGTGCGGTCGAGCACCCCGATCTCGCGGAACACCCGGCCCAGGTGTGCCTTGACGGTGCGCTCGGTGATGCCCAGGGCCCGGGCGATCTGCTTGTTGGCCAGGCCTTGGGCGACCAGGCGGAGCACCTCGGTCTCGCGCGGCGAGAGCCCGTCGGCCGCACCGGTGCTTCCGGATCCACCGGTCGCGGGCAGCAGTGCGGCGGCGACCCGCGGGTCGATCGGCACGTGGCCCAGGGCGGCGGCGTGCACCGCGGCGAGCAGGTCGGCCGGCTCGGAGTCCTTGAGCACGTAGCCGATCGCCCCGGCGGCGAGCACCTCCTTGACCCGCTGGCGGTCCGAGAAGCTGGTCAGCACGAGCACCCTGGTGCCCGGCTGGAGCGCGAGCACGGCGCGGGTCGCCTCGACGCCGTCCATCTCGGGCATCGAGAGGTCCATGAGCACCACGTCGGGGCTGGTGCCCACGACCGAGTCGACGGCCTCACGCCCGTTGCGTGCCTCGCCCACCACGGTGATCTCGGGGTCGGACTGGAGCAGGGTGGTGACACCGGCGCGCACCAGCTGGTGGTCGTCGACCAGGAGGACTCGGATCACGAGGTGGCCCCGAGCTCGCCGTCGAGCACGAGGCGCCAGTGGGTTCCGCGGCCGGGGGAGCTCGACACCTGCAGCAGCGAACCCGGCACCGACGCGGCATCCGCGAGCAGCTGCAGCCCGAGGTGCCCGTCGGGCGGTGCGGCGAGCACCTGCCCCACGTCGAACCCGAACCCGTCGTCCACGACATCGAGGATGACGGATGCCGGGCCCTCGCGGTGCAGCGACACGGTCACCGTCGCGGGTCCGGCATGTTTCGCGGTGTTGCGCAGGCACTCCTGGGCGACCCGGTAGACCAGGCGCTGGGCCTCGGGGGTCATCGCGAGGTCGTCCTCGTCGGCGCTGTCGACCTGCACGACGAGGTCGTCGCGGCGGGTGGTCTGGGCCAGGTCGTACAGGGCGGTGACGACCCCGGAACGGGCCAGGCTCGCGGGGTAGATGTCGACGAGCAGGGTGCGCAACGACCGGATGCTCGAGCGCACGGCGGCGGCGGCCGCGTTCAGGTCGCGGGCGAGGGCACGCTGGCCGTGCGCGTCCGCGGTGGCCGAGGCCCCGGCGACGGTGAAGGAGGTGGCCGCGAGCTCCTGCACCGGGCCGTCGTGCAGGGTGGCGGCGATCCGACGGCGCTCGTCGGCCGACGCGTCGACGGCCCGCTGGAGCAGGGCGATGCGCTGCTCCTCGGCCCGCTGCAGCCGGCGCACGAGGTGCCACACGATCGGCGCGACGATCACCACGAACAGCACCAGGCTGCTGGCGGTGACCCCGGCGAACCCCCGCCAGAGCTGGGTGGTGCGCTCGCCGACCGGGTCGTACGAGGCGTAGATCTCGAAGAGCAGCTCCTGACCGCTGGGCGTCCACACCGGGTGGTAGACCTCGACGAGCCGGTCGGCGCTCTCGAAGGCGTTCTCGGACTCGTCCAGCTCGGACACGTCGGCGATCGTCGCGGGCAGGGCCAGCGCCTCGCGCTGCCCCTTGCTCAGCGGGAAGCTGCGCCCGATCAGCTGGCTCTCGTCGGCGTAGAGCACCCTGCCGTCGGCGTTCCACAGCTTCACCCGCACGATCCGGTCGGGGCTGAGCAGCTGGGCCCGGGCGACGTCGTCGAAGGCCGCGACCGCCGCCGGGTCGCCGGCCACGAGCGCGTCGCTGAGCGCCGGCTCGACGACCGCCTTGGCGAGCACGCCCGCCATCGTCGCGGCGTCGTTGACGGCCTCGCGCTCGGCCAGGGAGCGCGCCGCGAGGGTGCCCACCACCCCGACGACGAGCAGGGCCGCGACGACGCCGAGCGTGAGCTGCACCAGCACCCGGCGCGGGCTCAGCCCCGCCACGGAGGTTTCCTTGCCGCCCGGGTCGCCCAGGGTCACCCACGCGGGGGCGACGGGGCCGTCCTCCGGCAGGTCGGGGCCGAGGTCCGGACCGGGGTCGGGATCCGGGTGGTCGAACAGACCTGCGAGCACGGAGACGTCCCCGGCCGCCGCAGGCGCGGCCGGGGACTGCTCCGGGGAAGCCGACTCAGTCGTCGGATCCGTGTCCACCCTCGTCGTCCCCGCCCGTGTCGTCCGAGCCGTGGCCCGAGGTGTCGTCGGCACTGTCGTCGCCGCCGTGGTGGCCGCTGTCGTCGGCCGAGGTGTCGTCCGAACCGTGCCCGGAGCTGTCGTCGGCCGAGTCGTCGGAGTCATCGGCGTCGTCGTCCGAGCCGCCGCGGCCGGAGTTGTCGTCGGCCGAGGTGTCGTCGGAGCCGTGCCCGGAGTTGCTCGAGCCGGGGCCGGAGTTGTCGTCGTCGCCGGTGCGCGGGCGGTCGCCGCCGTGGTCGTCGCCGGGCTCGTCGTCGGTGGTTCCCGGCGGGCGGTTGCCGCCGTGGTCGTCGCCGGGCTCGGACTCGGTGGGGCTCGGGCTCGGCATGGGGCTCTCGGTCTCGCTGGGCGAGGCCGTGGAGGTGGGCGAGCGCAGCGGCAGGCGCTGGGCGAACGAGGCGTTGCCGAACAGGCCGACGGCGGCCGGAACGGCCACGACGACCCCGGCGACCAGGGCGATGAGAAGACGGCGCATGAGATGTCCTTTCGAGGAGCAGTGTGTCAGGGGTCAGGCGGGGAAGACGAGCCGTGCCGAGCAGGTCTGGCCGGATGCCGTGTGCTTGGCGTAGGCGGTGATGGTGTCCGTGCCGGCGCGGTTGGTGATCCGGCGCCCGACATCGAACGACCCGCTGGGGGCGACGGTCTTCGCGGTGCCCGAGTAGACGAGCACCCCGTTGTCCTTCAGCCGCACCGACCAGCTCTGGCCCACCCGGTTGGAGTCGACCTCGAGCTCGACCTCGATGCGGCCGTTGTCGGTCTTGGCCTTGAGCTTCCAGGTGGCGCCCGCGCTGCAGGTGCCGGACTTGCGCACCTCGGTGCCCTTGGCCAGTGCCGCCGGGGCTGCCGTGGCGACGAGGGCTCCGGTCAGCACGACCGCGGCAAGGGTTCGACGGTGGGGGCTGAAGCGGCTCATCGTGTCCTCCGTGGGGCGGGTGGCCGGCAGGGTCCGGCTCGTGCAAGACACACGATGGGTCCCGCGGATGGACGGCCGCCATCGGCCCTTGGTGCTAGTACCTCCCCGGCCGGCCGGCTGGCCGTCCCCGTGTGGAAACGGGTCGAGAGCAGAGAACACGCCGCCACCCGTTGGGGTGAGACGGCGTGTTCTCCACTCTCGACGAGGACCCCTGCGGCTCAGGCCTGCTCGTGCCGGTCGGCGTTGGCGTGGATCGCGTCGTGCACGTACTGCGCCAGCCCGCGGGCCTGGTCCTCGTAGGTCTTGGTGAACCGCGGGTCGGCGAGGTACATGTCGGCCAGGCCCCGGTGGAACTCGTGGTCGAGGTCGTAGAACCACCGCTCGATGTGCGCGCGGTGGGCCTCGGCGGCATCCATCGCCTCGACCGAGGTGGCGGGGGCACCCGAGCGCAGCGCGGCGACG
>DASSQL010000302.1:0-5490 GCA_035702525.1 Ornithinibacter sp.
ACGTGGGGGTAGACCGACAGGCCGCGCGAGACGAGCCCCGCGACGACGCGTGGCGGCGGTGGTGCCGACACGGCCGCGACCAGCGCCTCGGCCGTCCCCATCGAGTCGCACAGGCTGCCGACCCCACCCGCCCCGAGCGCCGCCGCGGCGACGAGGTGGTCGTGGCCCGCGACGGTCAGCACGGCACCGCGCACCTGCTCGACGGGGTGGTTCGCGCGTACGCGGCCCAGCGCCGCACCGGCGGCGACCCGCGGCGGCACCAGGTCGGGTCCGGCATCCAGCGCGTCGAGGGCGGCCTCGAACGGCGTCTCGTCGTGGATGTCCCACAGGGCCGTGCGGCCCAGCATCGAGCGTTCGGCGAACCGCCCGGCGCCCAGCCCGTGGCAGACCAGCTCGGGCAGGCAGAGCCACTGCAGCCCGCGCAGGTCGAGCCCCGCCTCGTCGCGCCACCAGAGCAGCTTGAACAAGGTCGCCACCGAGCTGACCGCCAGCCCGGTGCGCGAGGGCAGCAGGGCGGCGAGGCCGGGGTCGAGCCCGGCCGCCTGGCGACCACCACGGGGGTCGTGCCAGGCGAGCAGCCGCGAGACCGCCGTCCCGTCGGCGTCGACGAGCGCCCCGGTCTCGGCGATCGAGCAGAACCCGATCGACCGCACCCGCACGTCGCCGGCGACCCGCACGAGGTCGGCCAGCAGCCGGTCGACGGTGACGACGGCATCCACGGGGTCCCGCTCGCACCACTCGGCACGCGGCCGCTCCCACGGCGTGGGGAGCGAGGCACGGGCGACCACCTGGCGGGCGCCGTCGAGCGCCACCGCCTTGGTCACGGTGGTCCCGAGATCGACGCCGACGTCGACGGTCGTGGTCATGTGCTCCGCAACCTAGGGACGGTGGGCCGGATCGGTCAACGACCGTTCCGGCAGCACCCGGCGATTTCGGTTCCGGGCCGCCGAGCGTGTATCGTTCCCGGTCGCAGGACGGCCTCCCCAGGGTCGCTCGTGTACACCTCGTCCGGGTGGCGGAATTGGCAGACGCGCTAGCTTGAGGTGCTAGTGCCCTTATTGGGCATGGGGGTTCAAGTCCCCCCTCGGACACCAGCGAGAGACCCCCGGTCCTGCACGCGCAGGACCGGGGGTTTCTCCGTTCCCGGACCTCGGTGGCGGCGGCGGATCGGCGAGGACGACAATCGAGTCGTGCCCCACACCCAGAACGCCGCCATCAACCTCCGACTGGCCCAGCTGGGCCTGCCCCTGCCGCAGGGGTACGAGGACACCGACGCCGCCAGGCTGGCCCTGCCCATCCTCGCCCGGCAGCGTGAGCTGAGCCGCCGGCTCTCCGACCGGCTGTGCGCCGCGGACCACCGCATCCAGGCGTTCCTCGACGACTACCTCGCCGACACCGGCGAGCAGCCGCAGCTGCCCCGGCGCACCCTGGTGCTCGACGAGGCGGGCCTGGCCCGCGAGCTGTCGCTGCCCTTCGACGGCGACGACTTCAGCTCGCCGCTGCTCAGCAGCTACCGGCTGGTCAACGGCGTGCTGCACAACCCCGCCAACGACCGCCGCACCACCGCCGGGGTCTTCCACATCGCCGAGGGCGGTCTGCCCATCCCCGACGACAAGCTCGCCGTGCCCAAGGAGACGTTCGCCCGGCTGCTGGCCCGCGCCTTCGTGCCGCCGGAGACCGACATGGTGCTGCCCTACTCGGCCAACGAGGCGACGCCCGCCGCCTGCTTCGTGTCGTTGCACCTGCGCCCCCTGGTGTCGCCGGAGGTGCCGGGCTCGGTGCGCGAGAAGCGGATGGAGACGCGCTTCATCGTGCCCGGTGGCACGGTCGCGAACCTCGACTTCGTCGAGGGCATCTTCGGCAACGGCGGCGACCCCTACCTGCCCGAGAACGACGCGTCGCTCGCGCCCGAGACCTGGACCGGCCACACCGGCTGCGTCATCCTCGCGCCGCACCTGACCCGGGTCACCAAGAAGGAGGTCGGGCTCCCCCACGTCAGCGAGGCCACCGAGCGCCAGCAGCGTGACGGCATGTGCTGGGAGACCGAGGACGAGCTCTACAACGGCGGCAAGGCGTTCAAGATCTGCGCCCGCGACGAGCGTGGCGTGATCGTCACGGTCATCGCCGACACCTACTTCGGCTACTGCAAGAAAGAGGTGAAGACGCAGATCTCCTACTCCGCCAACCTGTTCGGCAACGCCGAGGAGGAGCACTCGGGTGGCGCGTTGGTGTTCGCCAGCTACAACCTGGGCCAGGAGTACGACGAGAGGTCGTCTGGCGACTCCTACAGCCTCGCCGAAGTGCTCGAGCGAGACCCCGAGCGGTTCGCAGCGCAGCCGGAGGGCCACGCCGACGACCGCGAGCAGCCGCACATCGTGCTGGTGCCCGGCGGCGCCCACTACTCGATGCACGACATGACCGTCACCTGGCCGCGGCCCGACGGCAGCACCGGGTCGGTGCCGCTGCGCGCCGACAAGGCCTACCTCAGCCCCAACGGCTACCGGGTCACGGTGGCCCAGCAGCCGCACGACCCGAGCACCTGGACGCTGATCGGCACCGTCCCCAACGCCACGTCGTGCCACAAGCCGGCGACGGTGTCGGGTGGCGGCAAGTCGGAGATCTCCAAGGCCATCACCGACGCGTTCATCGTGGGCTCGGCGTTCACGGCGAGCTTCGAGACCGACATGGACGCGGTCACCGCGATCCTCGACCGCGACTTCTCCCGGCGCTTCCTCGACCCCGAGCGCAACGGCAAGGACCTGCGCCCGATCCTGTCGCGCGACCGCTCGGTGGGGTCGGTCATCAAGCTGCTCACCCCGTCGCGCTCGGAGTACACCCCCGAGTACAACGCGTGGCTCTCGCGCATCCCCCCGTACGTCAAGGAGCTCGTCTACGTCGTCAAGCGCTCCTACCGCCCGGAGTGGGGCGACGACTGGGCCGGCCACTTCAGCGTCGCCGAGATCGACGGCCGGCAGGGCAACTCGCTGCACCTCGACGGCGCCAAGATCACCCTCAACATGCTGCGCGTCGGCTACAACGTCGACGGGTCGTGGCGGCTGTTCAGCCTGCGGCACGACTTCTCGCCCGCGGTGAAGGTGCAGACCCAGGACGACATCACGGCCTCCACCGTGGTGCCCGGCAGCCTGCTCGGCCTCGACCCGGCGCGGTCGTACAAGCTGGTCGAGAACTGCGAGAACCTGCTCTTCCAACGGCCCGACGACGCGATCCACCGCGGCTACGACACCGTCGCCGAGCGCGACATCGCGACCCCCGGCACCTTCCTGTCAAACTTCGAGCCGCTGACCCGCGCGGAGGCCGTCGCGATGCGCGACGAGGCGGTCTCGTTCACCGCGTTCAGCCCGCCGATGGCCGCCCTGATCAGCGGCTTCGCCGACACCCCCGAGGGCGAGGGCCCCTCCTACGTCGTGAGCTCGGCCAACCCGCGGCTGGTCGACGGCGCCCCGTCGAAGAACCCGCGCTACCTCCAGCAGCGGCCCGACCGCACCGACGCCAAGGCGACCGCCGTGGCCGAGCTCTCCGAGCGGCTCGTGCGCCGGATGCCGGCCGGTGCGCCACTCCCCCGCCCGGTCGACGTCGTCGCCGCCGGGCGGCGCAACAACCCGCCCGAGGGCACCGTGCCGGCCCTGTGCTCGTACGGTCCGCTGCACTACATGGAGGTGCCCGAGCTCTTCATGGAGTTCATCTCGTCGATGACGGGCAAGTCGCCCTCGACGACCGGCGCCGGCTCCGAGGGCGCCCTGACCAAGGGCCCGTTCAACGCACTGCCGGCGATCATCGACCTCAACGCCAACCTGCTCTCGTACGTGCTGACCGGGCACGACGGGTGGCTCTCGGCAGCCGGCTACGTCGGCCCGAACGTCAAGGTCGACCACGACTTCTCGCTGCTGGTGCCCGAGCTGTTCGCACGGATGACGCCCGAGGAGCGCGACGCCCGCAACCTCATCGCGGAGGGCGCCCTCGAGCGGATCGCCGACGTCGAGCACGAGGGCCGGCGGGTGCCGGCCAGCCGGCTCGGCTACCGGATGACCGAGCGGATGGCCACGAAGTACTTCGGCCGGATCTTCCTGCACCCGGACGTCGTGTTCACCCCGGAGATGCTGCGTCCCGAGCTGCAGGACGTCGCGGTGTTCGCGGAGTCGATCGCCACCATCGCGATGACCCACGAGCGGGTCGCCCGCGCCTACGTCAAGGACGGCACCATCTCGCTGGCGATCCCGCCGCTGCGGGCGCTGCTCGAGATCATGGCCGACGGGTCGACCTCCGAGGGCTGGCAGCTGGAGTCGCCGGAGTTCCGCGAGCTGTTCACGCGGGAGTCGGTGCTCGCGTCCGACTGGTACGCGCAGCGGCTGGCCGCCAAGCAGGCCGCCGCGAGCGGCCGCGCGGCCGCCGGGCTCGCCGCCATCCAGAAGTTCGTGACCACCCCGGGCAACGAGGAGCCCACGGCTCGGCTCGGGATGCCGGCCCGCGTCGCGGCCGCGCAGGCCGAGGTCGAGCGGCTGTCCGGCCCGGAGTTCGCCGAGCAGCTCGTCGGCACCTCGGGGAGCACCCCGCTGTAGCGGCGGGGCTCAGCTCGCTGCGTAGGCGTCGACCGCGTCGTTGAGGTCGCCGAGCAGCGGGTCGAGCTGGGCAGTCGCCTCCGGCGTGATCGTGCCGTCCTGCACGCCCTTGTCGTAGTCCTGGACGAGCTTGTCGCGCTCGTCGGACACCTTCTGCGGGTCGCCGTCGCGCAGCGCCTTGCGGATGTTGCGCACGCCGTCGTCGAGGGACTTGGCCGCGCTCTTGTCGAGCACGCCGTCGCGCTCGAGCACGCCGACCTCGTCGGAGAACGCCGACAGCGACGACTCGACGTCGCCGGCCAGGTCGGCCGTGGGGCTCGGGCTGGGGGTCGGCGTGGGGGTGGGTGTCGGTGTGGGCGCGGCAGTGGTCGGCGGCGCCTCGGTCGTCGGCGCCGGCTGCGAGCTGACCGGGGTCGAGGCCGGGGGCGTGACGGGGTCCTGCCCGTTGCCCTTGAGCAGGAACCAGAGCAGCAGGGCGATCGCGGCCACGGCCACCGCGGCGAGCACCCAGACCAGGGTCGACGGGCCGCCGTGGTCGGGCTCCGTGGGCGGGAGGGGTGGCACGACGGGAGGCGGCGCCACGGCATCCAACCGCTGCGTGGTGGCGGCACCGGCCGCGGGCAGCACGGTGGTCGCCGCGGCGCCCACCGACTCGCGGGTGGCCAGCGCCGCCGCGACGGTCGCCGCGCCGGCCGGGCGGTCGTCGGCATTCTTGGCGAGCAGGCCGTGCACGAGGTCGGCGAGCCAGTCGGGCGTGTCGGGCCGCAGTGCCCGCACGTCGGGCACCGGGTCGTTGGCGTGCATCATCATCGTGGCGACCGGCGTCGCGCCCTTGAACGGCGGGCGGCCGGCGAGCAGTGCGTAGAGCACGCAGCCCAGGGCGTAGAGGTCGGCGCGGCCGTCGACCCGGCCG
>DASSQL010000303.1:0-4502 GCA_035702525.1 Ornithinibacter sp.
GTGTAGCCGTCGACCCAGCCGAGCTCGGCGTGCCACGAGTCGCGGACCCCGTGCTGCTCGCGGCGCATCCCGGCCTTCTCCATCACCCGCCACGAGGCGACGTTGTCGGCGAAGCAGCCGGCCGTGACCCGGTGCAGGCCGAGGTCACCGAACGCCAGGTCGAGGGCCGCCCGCACCATCTCGGTCGCGTAGCCGCGGCCGTGGTGGGCCGGGTCGAGCAGGTAGCCGAGGGACCCTTCGCTGCGGACCGCCGGCGAGTTCTTCCCCTGGCCCATCCCGTCGCCGACCATCACCGAGACCGTGCCGACCACGACGCCGTCGTCCGTCACGCCGACGACGTGGTGGTCGAACGGGTCGTCCGCTCCCGACCGCCACAGCGCTCGGTACGCCTCCAGGTCGACCTCGGTGTTGAGGAGCCACCGGTTGACGTCCGGGTGGGTGCGCCAGGCGACCACCGCGTCGACCTCCGCGTCGGTGGGCGGGCGCAGCTCGAGCCGCTCGGTGCGGCGTGGCCAGAGGTCGGGTCGGGTCATGGGTCCTGCCTACCGGCAGGAACGCCCCCACGCGACCGGGTTTTCGTGCGAAGTCAGGAGCGGTTCGCGGGCTCAGGAGGTTCTCGCCGAGTCAGGGCCGGGTACGGCCGTGACTCGGCGAAGTGCTCCTGACTTCGCGGTGGCACACTGGCCCGCCATGAGCACCGACGCGTCGCCGCGCCCCGACCTGACCTCCTTCGTGGCGGGCCTGCCCAAGGCCGAGCTGCACGTGCACCACGTGGGGTCGGCGTCACCCCGGATCGTCGCCGAGCTCGCGGGCCGGCACCCCGACAGCCCGGTGCCGCAGGACCCGGAGGCGCTGGCGCGCTTCTTCACCTTCACCGACTTCGCCCACTTCATCGACGTCTACCTGGCCACCGTCGGGCTGCTCCGCACGGCCGAGGACGTGCGGATGCTGACCTACGAGGTCGCCCGCGACCTCGCGGCCCAGCAGGTGCGCTACGCCGAGCTGACCATGACCCCGTACACGTCGGTGGTGCGCGGCATCCCGATCGAGGCGTACACCGAGGCGATCGAGGACGCCCGCGTCGCCGCCGAGCGCGACCACGGCGTCGTGCTGCGGTGGATCTACGACGTCCCCGGCGAGTCCGGGGTCGGGTCGGCGGACGCGACCCTGTCCTACGCGCTGGGGCACCGGCCCGAGGCCCTGGTCGGGTTCGGCCTCGGCGGCCCCGAGATCGGCGTGCCGCGCGCCCAGTTCGCTCCGCACTTCGCCGCCGCCAAGGCGGCCGGGCTGCACTCGGTGCCGCACTCGGGTGAGTCGACCGGGCCGCAGTCGGTGTGGGACGCCCTCACCCTCCTCGGCGCCGAGCGGATCGGCCACGGCACCTCGTCGGTGCAGGACCCCCGCCTGCTCGAGCACCTCGCCGAGCACGGCATCCCGCTCGAGGTCTGCCCGACGTCGAACGTCGCGACCCGGGTCGTGGAGCGGATCGAGGAGCACCCGATCCGCGCGATGCACGATGCCGGCGTCGTCGTGACGGTGAACAGCGACGACCCACCGATGTTCGGCACCACCCTGAACCGGGAGTACGAGATCGCGGCCGGGCTGCTCGACCTCGACGAGGCCGGGATGGCCGAGCTCGCGGTCGCGGCCGTCGACGCCTCCTTCGCGCCCGACGACGTCAAGGCCCGGGTGCGGAGCGAGATCGGCGCGCACCTGGCGGCCGCCCGCGACTGACCCTGCGGTCAGCGCAGCGCCGACGTCACGAGAACCACGCCCGCGCCGAACGACGCGTCGGCCCAGGCCTGGATCGAGCCGTCGTCGTGCACCACGAGCGCCTGCACCGGGCCGGTGTCACCGGTTCGCTCGGCGGTCAGCAGACCGGGCGCGGCCCGCAGACCCGCCTGCACGGCATCCCACTGCTGGGCACTCAGGGTGGGCGGTGCCGAGGGCCGCGGTGACGGCTCGGCCGCGACGTCGTACAGCGCCAGCGGCACCGAGCCGGTGACCGTCATCGTCGTGCCGTCGAACCGCCCGGTCACCGCGTAGGTGCCCCAGCGCGTCCGGCGACCCTGCAGGTCGGCCGTCTCGTGCGGGCCGGCGGTCGCCCAGTCCCAGCCGTCGAGCGGGACGCCTCGGCACTGGGGCGGCCACGACTCCGCGACGGCGCCCAGGCACAGCTGCGGGGGCCCGTCCGGGGTCTGGAGCACGGTGCCCTGCCCGGTGACGGGCCCGTCGGCGGGAGGGACGGCGGCGACCGGTGGCGCCATGGTGGGGGCGGCCGAGGTGGCCGGGGCGGGTGCCGCCGGCGTCGACGGGGACGAGCCGCAGCCCCCCAGCAGCAGCGCGACGGCGAGCAACGGGACGGCCAGGACCGGGGCGGACGGCGGTGTCATCCCGCTGGGACGCCTCAGCTGCGCGTCGCGTTCCCCGGGCGCCCCGCGCGGTACGCGCTCACGGTGGGGTCGCCGTCGACCCAGAACCGCCAGGGGTAGGTGAGGCCGTCGCCGCCCGGGCCGCTCACGCCCACGCGCGGGCCGGTGCGCACGGCGGACGGCTCGACGAGCACCTCGGGGGCCGTGACGCGCCCGCCGGCGCGCGCGCCGACCAGGGGCATGCCGTTGTGCTCGCGTCCGAGGGCCAGCGTCGTGGCCAGCCGGGCCGGGCCGCGAGCAAGGTCGCGCGGGCGGAAGCCGGGGCGGCGCTCGGCGGCGACCTCGTGACCGTCGACCACCTCACCGGCCCGGAGCAGCACCGCGGAGGCCTCGCCCTCGACACCGGTGACGATGTTGGCGCAGAAGTGCATGCCGTAGGTGAAGTAGACGTACAGGTGCCCGGCCGGGCCGAACATGACGGCGTTGCGGGGCGAACGGCCGAGGAACGCGTGCGAGCCGGGGTCCGCCGCACCACCGTAGGCCTCGACCTCGGTGAGCCGCACGGTGACGCCACCGTGGCTCACCCGGCATCCCAGGAGGTCGCGCGCGACACGCAACGGGTCACGGGCGAAGAACTCCACGGGGAGCGGTTTGGCGAGAGGCACGTGCACCAGTGTGCTCGCTTCCGGTCACCGCACCGTCGGCAGGACCCCCGACCATGCTCGGTGGCCGGATGCCGTGGCCCTGACCCGGCCCAGCTGCTCACCGACGCGGGCCGGTGCGGTACCGCCCTTGGCCGACCTCGACGCGAGCGAGCCCTCGACCGAGAGGACGTCGCGCACGGCCGGCGTGAGGTGCGGGCTGACCGCCGCCAGGTCTCCGTCCGAGAGGTCCCACAGCTCGATGCCGCGGCCCTCGCACTCGCGCACGCAGGCGCCCGCGACCTCGTGCGCGACCCGGAACGGCACGCCCTGGCGCACCAGCCACTCGGCGACGTCGGTGGCCAGCGAGAAGCCCTGCGGCGCCAGCGACTCGAGGCGCTCGGTGTCGAAGACCATCGTCGCGACCATCCCGCTGAAGGCCGGCAGCAGCACCTCGAGGGTGTCTACGGCGTCGAACACCGGCTCCTTGTCCTCCTGCAGGTCGCGGTTGTAGGCGAGCGGCAGGCCCTTGAGGGTGGTGAGCAGGCCGGCGAGGTCACCCACCAGCCGGCCGGCCTTGCCGCGGGCGAGCTCGGCGACGTCCGGGTTCTTCTTCTGCGGCATGATGCTCGACCCGGTGGAGTAGGCGTCGTCGAGCGTGACGAAGGAGAACTCCTTGGTCGCCCAGAGCACGACCTCCTCGGCCAGCCGGGAGACGTCGATGGCCGTCATCGCCGCGACGAAGGAGAACTCCGCCACGAAGTCGCGGCTCGCGGTGCCGTCGATCGAGTTCTCGACCGAGGTGTCGAAGCCGAGGTCGGCGGCGACGGCCTCGGGGTCGAGCCCGAGCGAGGACCCGGCCAGGGCGCCCGAGCCGTAGGGCGAAACGGCCGCGCGCACGTCCCAGTCGCGCAGCCGCTCGACGTCGCGCAGCAGCGCCCAGGCGTGGGCCAGCAGGTGGTGCGACAGCAGCACCGGCTGGGCGTGCTGGAGGTGCGTGCGTCCGGGCATCGCGACCTCGGGGTGGCGCACCGACTGCGAGACCAGGGCGTCGACGACGTCGAGGACGAGCGCCGCGACCGAGCGGGCGTGGTCGCGCAGGTACATCCGGAACAGGGTGGCCACCTGGTCGTTGCGCGAGCGACCGGCGCGCAGCCGGCCGCCGACGTCGGCGCCGGCGCGGTCGATCAGGCCGCGCTCCAGGGCCGAGTGCACGTCCTCGTCGGCATCCTCGGGGGTGAAGGCCCCGGACTCGACGTCGACGCGCAGCCGCTCGAGCGCGTCGAGCATCGCCTCCAGCGTCGCGTCGTCGAGCAGGCCGGCGCCGTGCAGCACCCGGGCGTGCGCTCGCGAGCCGGCGAGGTCGTGCGGCGCGAGCCGCCAGTCGAAGTGCGTCGACTTCGACAGGGCGGCGAGCGCGTCGGCCGGCCCGCCGGCGAACCGCCCGCCCCACAGGGCGGTGCTGCGGACGGTGGGGTCGGTCACGGGA
>DASSQL010000304.1:0-7011 GCA_035702525.1 Ornithinibacter sp.
GTGGGTGCCTCGACCGACTACGCCCTGCTGCTCGTCAGCCGGTTCAAGGAAGAGCTGCACGACCAGGCGAACTCGTGGGTGGCGCTCAAGCGCGCCTGGCGCGGATCGGTCGAGCCGATCGTCGCGTCGGCCGCGACCGTCATCCTCGGCCTGCTCTGCCTCCTGCTCGCCGAGCTGCGCAGCACCTCCGGCCTCGGCCCGGTCGGTGCCCTCGGCATCGCCGGGGCGCTGCTCGCGTCGCTGACCTTCCTGCCGGCGATCCTGCTGCTCTTCGGCCGCAAGGCGTTCTGGCCGTTCGCCCCCAAGCTCGACCACGTGCACGCCGAGGACGTCGTCGGCACCAAGGGCCTGTGGGGGCGGGTCGCCGACCTCGTCGGCCGCCACCCACGCCGCACCTGGGTGGTCACCCTGGTCATCCTGCTCGCCGCCGCGGCGTTCGCGCCGACCTTCAAGGCGAGCGGCTCGACCATCGACGAGACCTTCCTCGACGACACCGACTCGATCGTGGCGCAGCGGGTGATCGGCGAGCACTTCCCGGCCGGCTCCGCGACGCCCATCCAGATCGTCGTGCCCGAGGCCGACGCAGAGGCCGCGCTGGCCGTCGTGACCAAGGACCCCGGCGTCGACAGCGCCTACGTCGGTCTGGTGCCGCCGCAGCCGGGCCAGCCGGCGGTACCGCCGAAGGTCGTCGACGGCACGGTGCTGATCCAGGCCACGACCAAGGCGGCCTCGGACAGCCCCGAGGCCGAGGACACCGTCCAGCGCTTGCGCTCCGACCTCGACGCCGTGAGCACCGACGCGATCGTCGGCGGCAACGCCGCGACCAACCTCGACGTGCACGAGGCGAGCTCGCGCGACCTGCGGGTCATCGTGCCGACGATCCTGCTCGTCATCTTCGTCGTGCTCGCGCTGCTGCTCCGCTCGATCGTGGCCCCGCTGCTGCTCGTCGCGGCCAACGTGGTGTCGTTCGCGGCGACGATCGGCATCTCGGCCCTGGTCTTCCAGCACGTCTTCGGCTTCAACAGCAGCGACCCGTCGATCGTGCTCTACGGGTTCGTGTTCCTCGTGGCGCTGGGCATCGACTACTCGATCTTCCTGATGACTCGCGTGCGGGAGGAATCCAAGGTGCTCGGGACCAGACCCGGCATCCTGATCGGCCTCGCCGTGACCGGCGGGGTGATCACCAGCGCGGGAATCGTCCTGGCGGCGACGTTCTCGGCGCTGGCCGTGCTGCCGCTGGTGTTCCTCGTGCAGATCGCGTTCATCGTGGCCTTCGGCGTGCTGCTCGACACCTTCGTGGTGCGCTCGCTGCTGGTGCCCGCGGCGGCCTACGACATCGGGCCGTCGGTGTGGTGGCCGCGGCACCTGCGCGCCGACCGCGAGCCGGCGCAGGCTCCCGAGGGCGAACCCGCACCGGAGGTCCGGCAGACCTAGGCTGTCGCGCATGACACGCGTCGCGCTGGCCGGGTTCGGGTTCGCCGGGCGGGACATCCACGCCCCCCTCCTCGCGGAGGCGGGCTGCCAGGTGGTGGCGGTCTCGACCCGCAGCCCCGAGCGCGCGGCCGCCGCCCGGGACGACATCCCGGGGGTGCAGGTCGTGCCGGGCCTCGACGAGCTGCTCGCCGTCCCCGGGCTCGACCTCGTGGTGCTCGCCACCCCGAGCGGGGGGCACGCCGCGCAGGTGCGCTCGGTCGTGGATGCCGGGCTGGCGTGCGTGGTCGACAAGCCCTTGGCGGTCGGCGCGGAGTCGGCGGCCGACGTCGTGCGGTACGCCACGGCATCCGGCGTGCCCCTCACCGTGTTCCAGAACCGGCGCTACGACGCCGAGCAGGCCACCGTCGCGCGGGTGGTGGCCGACGGCCTCGTGGGCACGCCCTTCCGCTACGAGATGCGCTGGGAGCGGTGGCGGCCGGTGCCCAAGGAGCGCTGGCGCGAGCAGGCCAGCCCGACCGAGGGCGGCGGCATCCTGCTCGACCTGCACAGCCACCTCGTCGATGCCGCAGTGCAGCTGTTCGGCCCGGTGGCAACGGTTTTCGCGACCGTCGATGCACGCACCACCCCGGCCGAGGACGACGCGTTCCTGGTCTGCCGGCACGTGGGCGGCGTGGTGTCGCACCTCGGCGCGACCTCGCTGTCAGGTGCACCCGGCCCGCGGGTGCGGCTGCTCGGCACGGACGCGGCCTACGTCATGGCCGACTTCACCGGTGAGGTGCACGTGTGGAGCGGGCAGGCCGACGCCGACCCCGCGCACAGCGGCTGGCTCTACCGCGGTGACTCGCGCGAGCCGGTCGAACGGTCCGGCAGCGGCCAGGCCGACCTCTACCGCGCCGTGGCCGCGGCGCTGGCGTCGGACGACCCGCAGGCCGCGATGCCGGTGGACCCGTGGGATGCCGTGCACACCCTCGCGGTGATCGACGCCGCCCGGGTCTCGGCGGTGCGCGACCAGGTGGTCACCGTGCAGACCCCCCGCCACTGACCGGCAACCGGGCGTCGTCGGGTCAGGGGGCGGCGAGCCGGCGGGGCTCGAGGCGCTCCTCACGCACGCCGCCCTCACCTGCGGCGTCGCGGGCGACGAGGTAGGCCGCCTTGCCGTCGACCTCGCTGACCGCCTCGACGAGCTCGGTGCCGCGGTAGACCAGGCCGACACCGTCGTCGGTGCAGTGCGTCTCGGGCAGCGTGCCGTCGCCGACCAGCCGGTGCACGGTGGGGCGGCGGGTCTCCTCGGAGTCGTAGTGCACGCCGTTGCCGTAGGGGAGCAGGCCCAGGCCGTTGGTCACCGCGCGCAGCTCGGGGCCGAACGAGTCGGTGCAGCCGCCGAGGTACCAGCAGATCGAGCCGGCCGAGACCCCGCCGAGCACGACCCCGGCCTCCCACGCGTCACGCATCGCCGGGCGCAGGTCGTGCACGTCCCAGACGGCGAGCAGGTTGGCGACCGAGCCGCCGTTGACCCAGACGACGTCGGCCTCGAGCAGGTGGCCGGGCACGTCGTCGAGGTTGGGCATCGGGAACAGGTCGAGGCAGGTGACGTCGAAGCCGGCGACGCGACCGGCCTCGTGCGCCCAGTAGTTCATGTACCGCGGGTCGCCGGATGCCGTGCCGACGAAGGTCAGCCGCGGTCGCCGGCCGTGGGCGCCGGACAGCTCGACGGCGTGGTGCACGAGGCTGTCGAACTCGAGCTGGGTGCGGCGGCCGTAGCGGTAGCCACCCGAGGTGGCCAGGATCGTGGGAGCGTCCGAAGGCATGCCGCCACCCTAGGGGCCTGTGGATAACCCGACGGCCCCCGACGCGCGTGCGGGCATGGTGGGGTGATGGTGGACGAGGGGGATGCCGTGGTGCCGGTGGCGCCCGCGCCGGAGGTGCCCGGGTACGAGCTCGGGGCGCTGCTGGCCCGCGGCGGCACGAGCGAGGTCTGGGCGGGGGTGGCGCTCGACGGCGGCCGCCGGGTGGCGGTCAAGGTCGTGCACGCCGACCTCGGGTCGGTCGAGGCGGCGTCTCGGGAGGCCGCGGTGTCCGCTCGGGCGGCGAGCGCGCACGTGGTCGGGGTCGAGGCCTGCGTGCCGCTGCCCGACGGGCGGGTCGCCGTCGTGATGCCGCACCTGCTCGGCGGCGCGGTCGACGCCCTCGTGCGGCACCGCGGCCACCTGTCACCGGGCGAGGTGGTCACCGTGCTGGCGCCGGTGGCCTCCGCGCTGGGGCGGCTGCACGACCTCGGGGTGGTGCACGGCGACGTGTCGCCGGGCAACGTGCTGCTCGACCTCGACGGGCGCCCGGTGCTCGGTGACCTCGGGCTCGGCCACGTCGTGGGCGACGTCTCGCCCGGGGTCTGGGGCACCGACGGCTACGTCGCGCCCGAGGTGCTGCTCGGTGCCGACCCCACCCCGGCATCCGACGTCTACGCCCTGGGGGCGGTGGGCTGGCTGTGCCTGTCGGGCACCGTGCCCGGTCCGCCGGGGCTGCGGCCGGAGCTCGCGCAGGTGTCTCTGGCCGGAGACGGGTCGGAGCCGCTCGTCACCGCGTTGGCCGCGGCCGTGTCGGCCGAGCCGGCCGACCGGCCGGGAGCCCACGAGCTGGCCTGGTTGCTGTTCGGCGCGGCCGAGCCCGAGCCGCTGCGGCTGGTGGCCGGTGACGACGAGGTCAGCGCGGTGACCTACCGGCTGCGGGCGGCGGCGGGGCGGCCGCCGTCGGCAGCCGCGTCGCCCCGGTGGCGATGGTCCCCGCCCCGCGTGCCGTGGTCCCCGCCTCGGGTGCCGGCGCGCGGCGGCCCGGCCCCGGCCCGGCTCGTGGGCGGCACCGGTCGCCCCGGCCTCCGCTGGCCTCATCGCGGCGCACACGCGGCGCGGCACGCCGGTGACGTCGTGCGGCGGGTGCCGACGGTGTCGCGAGAAGCCGTGGCGTCGGCCCTGCTGGCCGTCGTGCTGGTGGGGCTGCTGGTGGTCACCGTTGCCGCGCTCGGCCCCGATGGCGGCACCGCCCGGGCCCGGCCGGCGGTCGGAGCCGCGGCGGGCGCGGGCGCTGCGGGGAGGTCCGGCGATGCTGCGACCACGGCGACCGCCGGCCGCACCGACCCGCGCACCGACGTCGCGGCGCCGCGCACCCGGCCCACCGAGCTGCTCGGTGTGCTCGCCGACGCGCGGGCCGCGGCCTGGCGCGAGGCGACCCCGTCGCTACTCGGCGCGGCCGATGCCTCGCGGTCGGCGGTGGCGGCCCGCGACTCCGCCGCGGTGGCCGAGGTCGCCCGGGCCGGGGTGCGGTACACCGGGCTGCGCTACACCGTCGCCGAGGTCGCGACGGTCTCGGCCTCCTCCGACCGGGCCGTGCTGCGCGCCCGCATCGACGCGGGCGGCTACACCGTCACCGCCGCCACCGGCTCGACCTCGCGCCCGGCCCGGCCGGGTACGCCGGTGCTCGTCGACCTGGTGCGCACCGACGTCGGCTGGCGGATGTCCGACCTGCGCGCGGCGCCATGACGCCCGTGGACGAGGTGGGTGCGGCGGGTGCGGCGGGTTCGGTGGGCGCGACGAGCGCGCCGCGGTCAGCCCGGGCGCCCCCCGTCAGCCCGGTCAGCCCCGAGCCAGGGCCTGCGACGCGAACAGGTTGAGCCCGAGCCGCTCGGCGAGGAACTTGGTGACGAGCTGGCCTCGCACGCTGTTGCCCGCGGCATCCAGCGGGGGCGAGAAGGTGGCCAGGCCGCCCTTGCCCGGCGACACCGTGACGATGCCTCCGCTGACGCCGCTCTTGCCCGGCATCCCGATCTCGTAGAGCCAGTCGCCCGACAGCTCGTAGAGGCCCGCGGTGGCCATCACCGCCAGCACCCGGCGGCACACGCCGGGAGCGACGACGACGTCACCCGTCACCGGGTTCACGCCGCCGTTGCACAGGGTCGCCGCCATGACGGCGAGGTCGTGCACGGTCACCTCCAGCGAGCACTGCCGGGTGTAGACGTCGGTGGCCTCGTCGGGGTCGAAGTACAGCCGGCCGTAGCTCTCGAGGAGGTGGGCGATGCCCTGGTTGCGCAGGTTCGTGGCCGACTCGGAGGCGTAGACCTCCTCGTTCACCGTGAGCTCGCGGCCGGCGAAGCGGGAAAGCCCCCGACGCACCCGCTCCCACTTCTCGTCGGCCGTGGCCCCGGGCACCAGGCTGGTGGTGGCCATCGCCCCGGCGTTGACCAGCGGGTTCATCGTGCGGTCGGCGTTCAGCTCGACGGCCATCAGCGAGTCGAACGGGAAGCCGGTGCTGTTGACACCGAGGTGCTGCCGGGCCTCGGCGTACCCGATCGCCTCGCAGACCAGCGCGAACACGAACGGCTTGGAGACGCTCTGGATCGAGAACGCGGTGTCGACGTCGCCGATCTCGAACGACCGGCCCCGGGCGCCGACCACGCAGATGCCGAACCAGTCCGGCGACGCCTGCGCGAGCACCGGGATGTAGTCGGCCACGGTGCCGTCACCGTTGGTGCGGTAGCGCTCGTACGCCTCGGTGACGACGTCACGCACCTCCTCCAGCCGGGGGAGCTCGCCGGTCGAGATGGGCGGGGGCGTCGACTCCTCGTCGAACGGCATCCCCTCGTGCATCGACAGGTCGGCCATGGGCGTGGACGGGGTCAGGCCACGAGCCAGCGGATGGCGGTGTCGAGGTCGCCGTGGACGAGCTGGTAGCCGCTGTCGCGCAGCCGGTCACCGGTGATGCGCTGGCCACCCAGGACCTCCGACGCGAACCCGCCGATCGCCGCGCGCAGGGCGAACGACGGCGCGGGCAGCACCGCGGGGCGGTGCAGCTCCCGGCCCAGGGCCTTGGCGATCTCCTTCTGGCGGGCGGGCTGCCCGGCCGTCAGGTTGACCGGACCGGTGACGTCGGGGCGGTCGAGGAGGTGCAGGATCGCGCCGACCTCGTCGGGGAGCGTGATCCAGGGCATGAACTGGCGCCCCGAGCCCAGCGGGCCCCCGACCCCGTACTTCACCAGCCGCAGCATCGGCTTCATCGCGCCGCCCTCGGGGGCCATCACGATGCCGGTGCGCAGGAACACGACCGACGCGCCGGCATCCACCGCGGGCTGGGTGGCGGCCTCCCACGCCTGGACGACGTCGCTGAGGAAGTCGGTGCCGGGCGTGCTGGCCTCGGTGAGCTCCTCGTCGCCGCGGTCACCGTAGAACCCGACGGCCGAGCCCGACACGAACCGCACCGGGTGGTCGGCCGCGGCAACCGCCTCGGCCACCGCGTGCGTGCCGTCGACCCGCGAGGCGAGGATCTCGTGCTTGTAGGCGGGGGTCCAGCGCTTGTCGCCGACCCCGACCCCGGCCAGGTGCACGATGCCGTCGACGCCGTCGAGGGCACGGACGTCGAGGGTGCGGGTGGTGGGGTCCCACTGCACCTCGTCGGCCGTGCGCGGGGTGCGGCGGACCAGGCGCACGACCTCGTCGCCGCGCGCCTTGAGCGCGGCGACGAGGGGCGTGCCGATCAGGCCCGAGGACCCGGTGACGGCGATGCGGCTCATGAGGTGTCCGAGTCGACCGG
>DASSQL010000305.1:0-3422 GCA_035702525.1 Ornithinibacter sp.
GACGTGCCACTCGTTGCCCGGCTTGTCGAACCAGTCGCGCACCGACTCGGCGATGACCGGGCCGACGCCCTCGACGCCGGCGAGCTCCTCGACGCTCGCCTCACGGATGCGCTGCATCGACCCGAGGTGCTGGGCGAGGGCGCGCGCCGCCGTGGGGCCGACGTGGCGGATCGACAGCGCCACGAGGACGCGCCAGAGCGGCTTCTGCTTCGCCTGACCGAGGTTGTCGACGAGCTTCTGCCCGTTGGCCGACAGGACTCGGCCCTCGACGACGGCGTCGTCGGGGTCGGTCTTCTTCGCCGCCCTCGTGTAGAGCGGGACCCGGGCGATGTCCTGGGCGGTCAGGCCGAACAGGGTCGACTCGTCGGCGAGGACCCCCGACTCGAGCAGGGCGACCGCGCCCTCGTAGCCGAGGGCCTCGATGTCGAAGGCCCCGCGCCCGGCCAGGCTCGACAGCCGCTCGCGCAGCTGCGCCGGGCACGCGCGGCTGTTGGGGCACCGGATGTCCTTGTCGCCGTCCTTCTCGGGCGCCAGCGTCGTGCCGCACGCCGGGCAGCTCGTCGGCATGACGAACTCGCGCTCGGTGCCGTCGCGCAGGTCGACGACCGGCCCGAGGATCTCGGGGATGACGTCGCCCGCCTTGCGCAGCACCACGGTGTCGCCGATGAGGACGCCCTTGCGCTTGACCTCCGTCGCGTTGTGCAGCGTGGCGCGCTCGACCGTCGACCCGGCGACGACGACCGGCTCCATGACCCCGAACGGCGTGACCCGGCCGGTGCGACCGACGTTGACCTGGATGTCGAGGAGGGTGGTGTTGACCTCCTCGGGCGGGTACTTGAACGCGATGGCCCACCGGGGCGCGCGCGAGGTGGAGCCGAGCCGGCGCTGCACCGAGATCTCGTCGATCTTGACGACGACCCCGTCGATCTCGTGCTCGACGTCGTGGCGGTGCTCCCCCGTGTGCGCGATGAAGGCGTTCACCTCCTCGATCGTGTCGACGACCCGGAAGTGCGTGGAGACCGGCAGGCCCCACGCCTCGAGCGCGGCGTAGGCCTCGCTCTGCCGGGTCAGGTCGAACCCCTCACGCTTGCCGAGGCCGTGGACGAGCATGCGGAGCTCACGACTCGCGGTGACGCGAGGGTCCTTCTGCCGCAACGACCCGGCCGCCGTGTTGCGCGGGTTGGCGTACGGCGGCTTGCCCGCCTCGACGAGCTGCGCGTTGAGCTCGCCGAACGCCTCGATCGGGAAGTAGACCTCGCCGCGCACCTCGACGAGGTCGGGCACCGGGTGCGTCGGGGTCGCCTCGAGCTCGGTCGGGATGCCGCGCACGGTGCGCACGTTGAGCGTGACGTCCTCGCCCGTGCGGCCGTCGCCGCGGGTGAGCGCCCGGGTGAGGCGCCCCTTCTCGTAGAGGAGGTTGACGGCCAGCCCGTCGATCTTCAGCTCGCACAGGTAGTGCAGCTCGGCACCTCCCGCGTCACGGGTGACCCGCGCGTTCCACTCGAGCATCTCGTCGGTCGAGAACGCGTTGTCGAGGCTGAGCATCCGCTCGAGGTGGTCGACCGCGGTGAAGTCGGTGGAGAAGATCGCACCGCCGACCTGCTGGGTGGGGCTGTCCGGCGTCCGCAGCGAGGGGTGGGCCTCCTCGAGCGCGTTGAGCCGCCGCATCAGCAGGTCGTACTCGCCGTCGCTGATGGTCGGGGCGTCGCGCACGTGGTAGGCGAACTGGTGACCCCGCGCCTCCTCGGCGAGGGTCTCCCACTCGTGCCTGGCCTCGTCGGGCACGACGTCGCTGGGCAGCTGCGCGGCGGGGTCGGTCGGCGTCTCGCTCACCCGGTCATCCTGCCGCAGAGCGCCGACAGTCAGGCGGTTCCGCCGCGCTGCGCGAGCAGCACGTCGCGGGTGACCTCGAGCTGGCCCAGGTGCTGGGCGAGCTCCTCGTAGACGTGCAGCAGGACGTCGCCCTGGGTCGCGTCGTCGGTCGAGCCGTCCTCGCGGGTGGCCGGGTTGGCCGGCTGCGCCCATGGGGAGGCCGCTCGAGCGTCGTCGTGCAGCCGGGTGCGGGTCGCCGCGACCAGGGCGAGCGCCTCGGCGACGGTACCCGTCGCGCGGAACTCGGCGTCACGGTCGCGGGGCACCACGACGCCGCGGTTGACCGTGCTCCCCCAGCGGGCCGCCATCCCGGCAATGTGGGTGACCAGCGCGAACGCCGAGTTCGAGCCCGCGATGCCGTGCGGGCGGGCGTTGACGAGGTCGTCGCCGAGCCGGGCCACGATCTCGGCGTACGCGTCGAGCGCGCGGTCGCAGTAGGCGAGGTACTTGTCGACGGTGATCACCGAAACACGGTAGCGACTCGCCGGGCGCCGGCGGGCGGGCAAGGTGGCCCGCAGCGGGGGTGTGACGTCGGAGTCAGGTGCGCGACGGCCGCGCGAGCCGGCCCTAGTTTTGGCGTGAGGGAGCGAACGCAGGTTCGCAGTCCGGTGCGGTACCCGTTGGCCCCCGGGAAGGACCAAGGGCCATGTTCAAGCGCACCCTGGCAGCCGTCTTCACCGTGCTGCTCCTGAGTATCGGACTGACGACCTCGGCGGCCGCCGCCACCGGGGGAACCGAACGCCCCTTCCGCGCCATCGCCACCGGCCAGTTCCACTACGACACCACCGACCCGCGCGGATGCACGGACGTGGTCTTCCCCGACACGGCCACCGTGGCCGCCGCGGGACAGGCGACCCACCTCGGCGCCTTCACCCTCAGCGGCACGCACTGCGAGAGCTGGCTCCACTCCTACGACGGACTGATGACGCTCACGGCCGCGAACGGCGACGAGGTCACCGGCACGTACGAGACCACCTGGACGTTCGGTGACGGGCAGGTCGTCATCGACGGTCCGCTGACCATCACCGGCGGCACCGGGAGGTTCGCCCACGCGACCGGCACGTTGACGCAGCACCACGTGATCACCCTGACCGACGGCGCCTTCTGGCCCGTGCAGATGCGCTTCACCGGGACGATCAGCTACTGAGCCATGCCGTGGCCGCTGCGACCAGGGCCTCGACCCCGACCCTCAGGGTCGGGTCCTCGACCGGTGCGAACTCCGGCGAGTGGTTGGAGGGCAGGCCGGCGACCACCCGCAACAGCTGCTCGGCGGTCGTGGCACCGGCGAAGGCCGCGGGGTCGGCGCCACCGAGCAGCCAGTAGACCAGGGGCGCAGCGGCGGCCGTGGCCAGCACCCCGACGTCCTCGCTGCCGGTGACCAGGCCGGGGTCGACCACCCGGCCCACGCCGACAACCGACTCCAGCGCAGCGCGGGTGCGCTCCACGGCATCCGGCTCGTTGACCGCCGCGGGCGCCGACTCGAACACCTCGATGTCCGGCGGTCGCGGCGCCCGTGAGGCCACGGCCTCGGCCCGCACCACCCGGTCGAT
>DASSQL010000306.1:0-2387 GCA_035702525.1 Ornithinibacter sp.
CGGCGATCGGTCGGCCGAACTGGATGCGCTCCATCGAGTAGCGGCGCGCCGCTTCGAGCGAGGAGCGGGCCGCGCCGAGCGAGCCCCACACGATGCCGTAGCGGGCCTCGGACAGGCAGGCCAGCGGGCCCTTGAGCCCCGCGACGTCCGGGAACACGGCATCCGCGGGGAGGCGGAGGTCGTCGAAGGTGAGCTCGGAAGTGACCGAGGCGCGCAGCGACATCTTGTGGGTGATCTTGTGGGCCGCGAAGCCCGGGGTGTCGGTGGGCACCACGAAGCCGCGGATGCCGCCGTTCTCCTCGCCCGCGTTGGCCCAGACGACCGCGACGTCGGCGATCGAGCCGTTGGTGATCCACATCTTGGCGCCGTTGAGCACCCAGTCGTCGCCGTCGCGGCGGGCCCGGGTGCGCATCGAGCCGGGGTCGGAGCCGTGGTCGGGCTCGGTGAGGCCGAAGCAGCCGATGGCCTCGCCGGCCGCCATCTTCGGCAGCCACTCCTGCTTGTGCTCCTCGGTGCCGAACCGCCAGATCGCGAACATCGCCAGGCTGCCCTGCACCGACACCAGCGAGCGGATGCCGGAGTCGCTCGCCTCGAGCTCGAGGCACGCCAGGCCGTAGTCGACGGCCGACATCCCGGCGCAGCCGTAGCCCTCGAGGTGCATGCCGAGCAGACCGACCTTGCCGAACTCCCGGGCGAGCTCGCGCGCGACCGGCAGGTCGCCGTCCTCGTACCACTGCATGACGTGGGGGTCGACGACGTCGGCGCAGACCTGCCGGGTGGCCGCGCGGATCGCCTTCTCCTCGTCGGTGAGCAGGCTGTCGACGTCGATCAGGTCGAGGGGGTCGGACGGTCGCTTCGGCATCGACGAGGTGGCGCTCATGCCCTCCATCATGACGGGTGGCCAGACCGTTGGCCAACCACCGATTCCGTGGGCTGGAACGCCTCGCGGTACGGATCGCACGACAGCCACCGCGAGTTGGGTGCTGAAGCGGTCGCCAGAGCAGCCGTTCGAGCACCCAGCTCGGAGGGTGGCGTCAGGGGCGGGCGGAGGCGGCGCCGAGCAGGGCGGCCAGACCCAGCGCGCTGCGCGGGTCGTAGGCCGCGCGCCACAGCCCGCCGTGCGCCGCGGCGTAGGCCTCGTCCTGCCACGGGAACTCCTGGCGCGGCGAACCGCCGGCGAGGTCGTGCACGAGCAGCGCGGCCATCAGGGTGTTGGCCGTGCCCGGGTCGAACACCTCGACCCCGAAGCGGTGCGCACCGGCGTAGGCCGCGGCGAGAGCCCGGTTCTTCACCACCGAGCGGGTACGCGTGGGCGGGGCGATCTTGAACGACACCGTGGCGCCCTGGGCGCGCGCCGAGGTCGCCCGCCAGCGCTGGAGCCGCTTCGCGAGGAGGTAGTTGGGGCCCTGCTGGAGCACGACCGAGTCGTTGATGCCGGGGTCCTCGCCGGGCACGTAGTTGCGGCGCAGCAGGCGGCCTCCGGACAGGGTGCGCAGCGGCCCGCGCAGCAGCTTCGACGTGCGCCGGTCGGCGTAGGCCTGGGCCGAGGCGTCGACGGCCTCACCCGGGACGGCGAAGACGTCGGTCGGGGTGGCGAGGAACGACATCGCCGTGTCGGGGCGAGCCGAGCGCACCGTCTCGGTCAGGGCGTCGACGGCCGTGCTGACCCGCACGTTGGTGGCGCCGTCGGCGTAGACGTAGTTGCCGATGACCAGTGACCCGGGCAGCCCGCAGACCCACCCGGTGGCGGTCGGCAGGTCGTGGACGAGGTCGACACCGGCGCGCTGGTCGAGGTCGGACGTGCCGGGGGTCGCGGGCACGAGCAGCCGGCCGGCCAGCCCGGTCGTGTCGCCGAGCAGCCGGCCCCACAGGTCGGGGCGGGCCAGGTCGACCGCGGCCACGGTGGCGCCCCAGCGCAGCAGCGACCGCAGCGGGCCCATCTCGGCGGCGGCGCCGAGCACGACGACCGTGCGCCCTTCGAGGCGCAGCCACTCGGGGTGGTCGAGCACCGCGCCGACCGCCTCGCGCAGGGTCGGCTCGACCACTCCGTCGGCCACCCAGGTGTCGAGCTGGCGGCGCAGGTCGTCACCGCCGAGCCGGTGGCCGCGGTAGGGGATGGTGAGCGCGGCCTCCGGCTCGCCCTCACCGCCGAGCGTCTCGGTGGTGAGCAGGTCGGCGGGGCTCCCGGCGACGCCGCCGAGCGCGGCCTCGAGCCGAACCTGTCGGCCGTCGGGGTCGCGCCAGCACATCCGGTCGTAGACCGAGGCGAGCCCGGCGTCGGCGATGGCGACGGCATCCTCGGGTCGCGCGAGCCCGGCCTCGACCAGCCGGCGGAAGTGCGGGAGGTAGCCGCTGCGCCAGTTCGTCTCGCGGTGGGCCGCCGCCGC
>DASSQL010000307.1:0-6676 GCA_035702525.1 Ornithinibacter sp.
CTTGGTCGAGACCAGCCGCTCGGTGAGCTCCTTCTCGACGACCCGCGACACGATGGCGCGCACGGCGTTGGTGCCGAGCACCTCCTTGGTCTGGCCCTCGAACTGCGGCTCGGCCAGGCGCACGGTGACCACGGCGGTCAGCCCGGCCAGGGCGTCGTCCTTCTCGAGCTTGTCGGAGCCGACCTTGAGGCGGCGCGCGTTGAGCTCGAGCTGGCGGCGCAGCACCTTGAGCAGGGCCTGCTCGAAGCCGGCCAGGTGGGTACCGCCCTTGGGGGTGGCGATGATGTTGACGAACGAGGTGACCCGGGTGTCGTAGCCCGTGCCCCAGCGCACCGCGACGTCGACGGCGCACTCGCGCTCGACCTCGGTGGGGCTCATGTGGCCCTTGGCGTCGAGCACCGGAACGGTCTCGGTGAAGGTGCCGGTGCCCTGCAGCCGCCACACGTCGGTGACCGGCGGGTCGGGGGCGAGGAACTCGCAGAACTCGGAGATGCCGCCGTCGTGGAGGAAGACCTCCTCGGTGGGCTCGTCGCCGCGCTGGTCGCGGATGACGATGGTCAGCCCCGGCACGAGGAACGAGGTCTGCCGGGCCCGGGCGACCAGGCCGTCGAGGTCGAAGGTGGCGTCCTTGAGGAAGATCTGGTGGTCGGCCCAGTAGCGCACCCGGGTGCCGGTGACCCCGCGGCGGGTCGTGCCGATCACCTCGAGCACGCTGTTGTCGACGTACGGCGTGAAGGCGTGCTCGGGGTCCTTGCGCCCCTTGGCGCCGGCGACGTCGGAGAACACCCCGGGCTCGCCGCGGCGGAAGCTCATCGCGAAGGTCTTGCCGCCGCGGTCGACCTCGACGTCGAGCCGGGAGGACAGCGCGTTGACCACCGAGGCGCCCACGCCGTGCAGACCGCCGGATGCCGTGTACGAGCCGCCACCGAACTTCCCGCCCGCGTGCAGCCGGGTGTAGACCAGCTCGACCCCGGTGAGGCCGGTGCGCGGCTCGATGTCGACCGGCACGCCCCGGCCGTTGTCACGGACCTCGACCGACCCGTCGTGGTGGAGGGTGACCTCGACGTGGTCGCAGTGCCCACCCAGGGCCTCGTCGACGGCGTTGTCGATGATCTCCCACAGGCAGTGCATCAGCCCGCGCGAGTCGGTGGAGCCGATGTACATGCCCGGGCGCTTGCGGACCGCCTCGAGCCCCTCGAGCACCTGGAGGTGGTGGGCGGTGTACTCGGACGCGGACTTGGTGGTCGCGGCCTTCTTCGCAGCGGTCGTCGGCACGTCAGGAAGGGTAGTCGCCGGGTACGACGGCCCCCGACAGGCGCACCGGGTGGCGGCCGGACGCCGGTGCCGGTGTCCGCCGAACGGCCGATGACACGCCCACCACAAGGTCACGATGTGGACATGACCGGCGCCACATCCGCACAGGCTGCACGGAGGGAAGCATCCGCCGTGATTGACTGTTGCAACGCCTGCCATCCACCACGGGGGCACGTACCGAACACCGAGCACGACCCATCGAGCGAGCCGAGGAGGCCCGACGTGAACGCCGCACTGGCACCGACCCTGACCGCAGCGGACCGTTGCGACCGCTGCAGCGCCCAGGCATACGTGCGCGCCACGCTCCACGCGGGTGGAGAGCTCCTCTTCTGCGCGCACCACGGCCGCGAGCACATCCCGGCCCTCGTCGGCCTGGCCGACATCCACGACGAGAGCGAGCGGCTGATGGAGCCCAGCTCGGTCGGCGGTAGCTCCGACTGACGTGGAGGCCGACCCCCTTGCCGGCGCCGTCGGCACGGTCGTCCCACCCCTTCTGATCATCATCGGCCTGGTCGGCATCGTCGTGCCGGTCCTGCCGGGACTGCTGCTCGTCCTCGGCGGGGTGCTCGTCTGGGCCCTGACCGAGGGATCGACGCTGGCCTGGTCGATCTTCGCGGCGAGCGTGCTGGTCACGGCCGTGGGCTACGTGCTGCAGTACACCCTCCCCGGGCGCCGGATGCGCGAGCGGGGCGTCAGCTCGTCGACGATGCTGCTGGCGATGGCGCTGGGGATCGTCGGGTTCTTCGTGGTGCCGGTCGTGGGCGCGATCATCGGGTTCGTGCTCGGCATCTTCGTCGTCGAGCTGGGCCGCAGCCGCGACCGTGCCCAGGCCTGGACCCGCACCAAGCACGCGCTGGTGGCCGTGCTGCACAGCATGGGCATCGAGCTGGCGGCCGGGCTGACCGTCACGGTGCTGTACGTCGTGGGCGTCGTCGCGAGCTGACGCCCGTCCTGACCTGACGCCCCGACGGCGCGGCTCACCAGTTGTTCTGGCGGCGCTCCCAGCGCTCGTCGAGCCGGTCCATGAACGAGCTCTTGCCCTTCTTCTTGCCGCCCTTGGCGCGCGGGTCGGTCGTGCCGTCACTGCGCACGACCCCGAGGCGGGCCCGTCTGGGCGGGGTGAAGGCGAACACCGCGGACACCACCATCAGGGCGAAGCCTCCGGCGCCCACCCACATCGTGGTGTTGACGCCCACGAGCACCAGTGCCAGACCGGCGATGACGCCGACCGCCCCGACCAGCCATCGCCGCCGTTGCAGCGAGGCCAGGGAACTGCCCTGCATCTGCGACGCGAACTTGGGGTCCTCGGCAGCGAGAGCCTGCTCCATCTGTTCGAGCATCTTCTGCTCGTGCTCTGAGAGGGGCACAGATCCTCCCGTGGTCGGCCCGAGACGCCCGGTGGGCGCCCCAATGTTGTCCTCTGAGCTCTCAGGATAGGTCTCGCGGTCGCCGGGCGGAAGCAGATGTGTCACCTTCGATGAGACTGGCTGGTCTCACCGACCCCGAGCCGAACCGGGAACGTGCCCGGTCGACGGCCTTGTCGGCCTCCCGCCAGCCGTGCTCACGCTCGCCGATGACCCCTTGGATGGGGGCCTGGGAGGCCTCGACGAGCTTCTCCAGGCGCACCCCGACCAGCCGGATGCGGGCCCGCTGCAGACCCAGGGCGTCGAACAGGCCGACCGCCGCCTCGTGGATCGCCCGTCCGCTGTCGGTCGGCTCGCGCAGCGTGCGTGAGCGGGTGATCGTGGTGAAGTCGCTGAACCGCACCCGCAGCGTGACGGTGCGCCCGGTCATCCCGGCCGCCCGCATCCGGGCCGCGGTGCGTTCGCTGAGGGCCAGCAGGCGCCGGTGGATCTCGGCGGCGTCGTCGATGTCGTAGTCGAAGGTCTGGTCGCTGCCGATGCTCTTCTCGCGCTGCTCGCGCTCGACCGGGCGGGGGTCGCGCCCCCAGGACAGCTCGTGCAGGTGGTGGCCGGTGGCGTCACCGAGCCCGCGCACCAGGGTGGCGAGCGGGGTGTGGGCGATGTCGGCGACGGTGCGCAGGCCCAGTCGCACCAGGGCCTCCTCGGTGCGCTCCCCCACGCCCCACAGGGCCCCGACCGGCAGCTGCTGGACGAACGGCACCACCTCGTCGCGCGGCACGACGACCATGCCGTCGGGCTTGGCCAGGCCGGAGGCCAGCTTCGCGACGAACTTGGTCGGGGCGACCCCGACCGAGCAGGTGATGCCCTGCTCGTCGTGCACGGTGTCGCGCACGTGCTGGCCGATGACGGCGGGGCTGCCCAGCAGGCGTACCGCGCCCGAGACGTCGAGGAACGCCTCGTCGAGCGAGAGCGGCTCGATGACGGGGGTGACCGAGCGGAAGGTCTCCATGACCGCCGCCGAGATCGCGCTGTAGAGCGCGTGGTCGGGCGGCAGCACGGTGGCCTGCGGGCACAGCCGCCGGGCCCGGGCCATCGGCATCGCCGAGGTCACCCCGAAGCGGCGCGCCTCGTAGGTGGCCGAGAGCACCACCCCGCGGTTGCCCCCGCCGATGATGACCGGCGTACCGACCAGGTCGGGGTGCGAGAGCAGCGTCGCGGACGCGTAGAAGGCGTCCATGTCGACGTGCAGCACCGTGCAGCCGGTGTCGTCGGGTGGCTCGCTGGAGTCGCGGGTCGGGAGGGCGAACTGTCGACGGCTCATCGGTGGCCCCCGCCGACGTCAGTCCCGGGTCGCGAGGACGTGCCGCACGCTGCCCAGGTCACCGAGCAGCGGGTGGTCGGGGTGGTGGCTCGCGACGTCCTCGAGGTCGAGCAGGGCGGCCCGGTCGGCCTCGGAGTCGACCAGGGCCGAGGGGACGAGGTCGCTGAAGATGCGCACGCCGTGGCTCTGCACCGTGGTGAGGCCGTGGGCGGCGAGCAGGGCGCGCACCGCGGGCTCGTCGAACCGCCGCGGGGCGGGGTCGTCGTCGCCCCAGCGGCCGTCCGGGCGCTCGAGGATGGCCTTCGCGCGGGCGAACTGCCCGGCCAGGGCGCGGGCCAGGGCCGCGGGCAGGCGCTGCGCGACGACGAGCGAGAGGGTGCCGCCGGGGGCGAGGACGGCCGCGATGTTGGCCAGCGCGGCATCGGGGTCGTCGACGACCTCGAGGGTGCCGTGCAGGCAGACCAGGTCGTAGGCCGGGCGCGCCCCGTCGGCACCGAGCTCGCCGACGGTGTCGGTGTCGCCCTGCACGGGGTGGATGCGCGGCGAGGTGCCGGTCTCGGCGGCCCGGCGCGCCAGCGAGGCCAGGGCGTCGGGGCTGGGGTCGACGACGGTGACGTCGTGGCCGGCCGCGGCGAGCGGCACGGCGGTGCCGCCGGTGCCACCACCGAGGTCGAGCACCCGCAACGGCCGGCCGAGGTCGACGCTGCGGCCGTGCGCGAAGGTGTCGAGCGCCGCCTGGACGGCCGCCGTGCGCAGCCCGGGCTGGGCGCCCGCGCGGCGGTGTCGGCCACGCTCGTCGGACACGGCGGGACTCCTTCGGGGGTGCGGTCAGCGGTCGGTGGGTGCGTCGTGACCACCCTAGTGTCCGGAGCTGCCGGGGCTGGCGTGCCACAGCTTGCGCGAGGGCAGCGCGGCGGCCGGGGCCTCGGGCACCACGACCGGGGACGCCCCCCGGCCCGAGCGCGGGTCGACCCCGGGCGGGCGCACGTCGGCGTAGGGCGACTGCTTGAACCCCGAGGCGTGCACGAGCACCCGGCGGCCGGTGCGGGTGTCGTGCTCGCGGGCGGCGGCCTCCGCGGCCTCGGCGCGGGCCACGGCATCCGCCTCACCGGCGGCGATCGCGGTGTGCACCCGCTCGAGCCCGCCGAGCTGCCAGGCGTCCCAGAGGGCGGCGAGCTCCCAGGCGCCGGTGGCCCGGATCGAGACCCCCCGGTCGCCGGTGCGGCGCAGCACCCCGCGCACCAGGAGCAGCCAGGAGTGGAAGACGACCCCGGCGTAGGGGCCCTGGACGTCTTCGAAGAAGGTGCAGTCGGACGGCCCGGTGGAGTCGTCGAGGGTGAGGAAGACGACCCGGCGCCCGGAGCGCACCGGCGGGGTCTGGGTGGCGACCTTGACCCCGGCGACCCACACCTCGCTGCGGCTGCGGGCGCCGAGCAGGTCGCGGCTGCGGGTGACCCCGAGCGCGCGCAGCAGCGGGGCGTAGAACTCGACGACGTGGGCGGACACGTCGAGGCCGAGCACGTCGAGCTCGGCGCGCACCCGCTCCGGGCCGGTCATCTCGGGCAGGCCGGCGCCGGCACCGAGCTGCGGCCGGTCGCCGAGGTCGAGGGTGAGCTGGGTCGGCTGCTCGGTGGCCGGCACGACCTCGCGGGCCGCCTGCGACTGCGCGGCCGCCCGCTCGCGGACGTCGACCCGCTCCCCCGCCCCCTCGCGCGGTGGCGCGATGCTCGGGATGACCAGCCGCCGACTGCTGCGCGGTGCCGCCCCGCCCCCGCGCTCCCACCGCTCGAGCTCGGCGACGTGCAGCAGCAGGTCGCGCCGGGTGACCCTGCCGCGCCGCCCCAGCCCGCTGCCGCCCATGCCGTGCAGGCTGTCGAACGCCCCGGCGAGCACCAGCCGCTCGGTGACCGGGCGGCTGACCCGGGCGCGGGTCCAGAAGTCGCCGAGGTCGGCGTAGGGCTGCCCGGCGACGACCCGGGCCACCTCGGCGCCGCTGATCCCCTTGACGTCGGCGAGCGAGAGCCGGATGCCGTACGGCTGGCGGCCGCGTCGCCAGGCCGGCAGCCCGGCATCCGGGTCGGGGGCGTCGGTGTCGACCGGGTCGGGGTCGCGCGGGTGGGGTTCCGGGGAGGTGGCCTGCTCGGCATCCGGTGCGTCGACCCGCTCGATGCGGTAGGTGTCGCGCGACGCGTTGACGTCGAGGCCGAGCACCGGGATGCCGAACGAGCGGGCGTCGTCGAGCAGCAGCCGCTTGGGGTACATGCCGGGGTCGTGGGTGAGGATGCCGGCGAGGAAGGCCGCGGGATGGTGGGTCTTCAGCCAGGCCGAGTGGAAGGTGGGCAGGGCGAAGGCCGCGGCGTGCGCCTTGCAGAAGCCGAAGCTCGCGAACGACTTGAGCACCTCCCAGATGCGGTCGCGGTCGTCGGGCGAGTAGCCCCGGGCCTTCGCCGCCGGCCGCCACCACGCCTCGACGTCGGTCTGGCCCTGCGGGGTGCCCATGCTGCGGCGCACCTCGTCGGCCTGGGCGAGGGTGACCCCGGTGGTCTCGGCGACGATGAGCAGCACCTGCTCGTGGAAGACGACGACGCCCTCGGTCTCCTCGAGCGCCGGGATCAGGCTCGGGTGCAGGAACCGGCGCTCGCTCCAGCCGTGCCGGCTGTTGAGGAACGGCGTGATC
>DASSQL010000308.1:0-3475 GCA_035702525.1 Ornithinibacter sp.
ATCGACCGGGCGACCGACCGCGGTCGTCATCACCGGCGCCTCGAGCGGCATCGGGCGGGCGACGGCATTGCTCATGGCGGGCGAGGGGCTGCACGTGGTGCTGACCGGGCGGGCCCCGGACGTGCTCGAGGAGGTGGCCGAGCGGTGCCGCGCCCGCGGCGGGACGGCATCCGTGGTCCAGCTCGACGTGCGTGACGCGGAGGCGGTGCGCCGGGTCATCGCGCAGGCCGCCGACGAGTTCGGCCCTGGGTTGGCGGTGGTGCACTCCGCCGCCGTCGTGGCCTACGGCAACGTCGAGGAGGTGCCGAGCGAGGTGATGACGCAGGTCGTGAACACGAACGTTTTCGGCACCCTCGCGGTGTGCAGGGCGGCGATGGACGCGTTCCGGCGCACCGGCGCGGGCCACCTCGTCGTCGTCGGGTCGCTGCTCGGGGAGATCGCCACGCCGTACATGGGCTCCTACGTGCTCTCGAAGTGGGCGGTGCACGGTCTCGTGCGCACCCTGCAGATCGAGACCCGCCAGCGCGACGGCGTGGAGGTCTCGCTGATCGCCCCCGGCGGCATCGACACCCCGATCTACCAGCAGGCCGCGACCGTGCTCGGTCGGCACGGCACCCCGCCGCCGCCTGTGCTCCAGCCGGAGGACGTCGCGCGCCGAGTGTGGTGGGTGCTGCGGCACCCGCGCCGGCAGATCAACGTCGGCCCGGTCAACCTCGTCGTGATCGCCGGGTTCCGCCTGTTCCCAGCCGTCTACGACGCCGTGGTGACGCCCCTGATGCGCACTTTCGGGCTCGACGCGTGGCGTGGCCTGCCACCGACGCCGGGCAACGTCGACCAGCCGCAGCACCCGCCCCACGACGCCACCCCCGCTGGCCACGACCCAGATCGCAAGGAGGACGACATGTCCGAGGACCAGGCGCTGTCACGCCCACGAGTGAGCCGTCAGGTCGCCGCCCCCGCCGAGGCGGTATGGGCCGTGCTCGCCGACGGGTGGCAGTACGCCACCTGGGTGGTCGGCGCCTCGCGCGTCCGCGCGGTAGACGTCGGGTGGCCCGCCACCGGGACCCGGCTGCACCACAGCTTCGGCCCGTGGCCGGCCGTCATCTCCGACGCGACCGTGTCCGAGCAGTGCGACGAGGCCCACCATCTGGTGCTTCGGGCCAAGGGCTGGCCGGTGGGCGAGGCCAGGGTCGAGATCGAGCTCGTGCCGGACGGCCCCGGCAGCTGCACGGTGTCGATCGCGGAGGACGCCGTCAAGGGCCCGGGGACGATCGTGCCGATGCCGGTGCGGCAGGTTATGATCCTGCCGCGCAACCGGGAGGCGCTGCGCCGCCTCGCCTACATCGCCGAGGGCCGTCACCGGCAATGGCTAGCCGGCAGCGACGACTGACCGCACGGGCCCTCACCCACCCACCTACGTGCGCGTCCTTCGGGCCGCGTCAGACGCCGGGGTCGCGCAGCACCCGCGTCCAGGCCGTGCGCACCATCGACCGGCGCACGACGCCGAGCGGTCCCCGGTGACGCAGTGCCGCGAGCGCGGCGTTCCAGCCGCACGCGCCGTGGACCCCACCGCCGGGGTGGGCTGAAGCTCCAGCCAGGTACAGGCTCGTCACGGGGGTCTCGGGTCGGCCCAGCCCGCGCGTCGGCCTCAGCACCAGCTGCTGGTGCAGGGCAGCCGTGCCGGCGTTGAGCGCACCCCGGCTGAGGCTGGCGTCGGCGGCCTCGAGGTCGCCCGGCGACTGCACCTGTCGCGCCCTCACCCTCGCCGCGAAGCCCGGTGCCACCTGCTCTACGGCGGCCTCCATCCGCTTCACCTGCAGGCGCAGCGCGTCGTGGTCACCGGCCAGCCGTCGTGGCAGGTGGGTGTAGGCCCAGACCGACTCGGTGCCCGCCGGGGACCGGGTCGGGTCGGCGGTCGTCATCTGGCCGAGCAGCATGAACGGGGTGCGCGGCATCCGGCCCACGGACAGGTCGGCGGCGACGTCGACGAGGCCGTCGTCGTCGACACCGAGGTGCACCGTACCGGCCCGGCGTGCGCCGGGCGCCGTCCAGGGGATGGGGGCGTCGAGCGCCCAGTTGACCTTGAGGGTGGCGTCGTCCCAGTCGAACCGGCGCACGTCATCGAGGAGGCGTCCGGGCAGGTGCCGCGACGCGACCAGGTCGCCGTAGAGCGTCGTCGCGGGAACGTCGGCGAGCACCGCGTGTCGCGCCCGCACCACGGCACCGTCGGCCAGCCGCACCCCGTGGGCGCGGCCGGAGGACACGTGCACCTCGACCACGGGGACCCCGCAGCGCACCTGGACGCCGAGCGACTCGGCCCGTCGGCGCAGCGCTGTGGCGAGCACACCGGCGCCACCCTTAGGCACCGGGAAGCCAACCTCCTGGCCCAGCATGACGAGCAACCACCCGAACAGGGCGCTGCCGGCGCTGTCGGGGGAGACGTCGCTGTGCATGGCGTTGCCGCTCAGCAGCACCCGAGCCTCCTCGCTGCCGAACTCCTCCCGCCCGAGCCGGCGCACCGACAGCAGGCAGAGCCGGGTGAGGTCGAGGGTGCCCGCCAGCCCGGAGCGCCGCAGCAGGGCCAGGCCCGAGCGCACCGGCGGGAAGGGGGTGAAGAGTGCGTCGAGCAACGGGTCGCGCACGCGTTGCCAACCGGCTACCATGCGCAGCCAGGCAGCGCCATCACCGGGGTGGTGCTCGTCCAGGCCGGCCGCGGTGTCGGACGCGGCGCGATGCAGTACCCCGCACCGGCCGTCTGGCAGGGCGTGGGCCACGACGTCCGGAGCGTGCCGCCACACCAAACCGTGCTGCTCGAGGTGGAGGTCGCGGATGACCGGGCTGGCGGCAGCGAGCGGGTAGAACGCGCTGAACAGGTCCGTGACAAATCCGGGTGCCACGCTCTGCGCGCTGCGGACCGCGCCGCCGACCTCGTCCTGAGCCTCGACGAGCACGACGTCCCAGCCTGCGTCGGCGAGCGCGTTGGCGGCGACCAGGCCGTTGGGC
This sequence comes from Ornithinibacter sp., assembly GCA_035702525.1. GTDB lineage: Bacteria > Actinomycetota > Actinomycetes > Actinomycetales > Dermatophilaceae > Fodinibacter. Next base: position 3,004 of record DASSQL010000308.1, read on the forward strand.
CCGGCGCCGACCACCACGGCGTCGCAGGTGGTAACCGGCATCTGCACTCCTTCGTCGGACCGCGGCGCCCCGGGCGGAGCCGACCCCCGCTTACCCACACGGCGCGAGATCACGCGCGTTTACTCCGCGACGGCCGGGGGTAGATCGAGACGGACGCCATGGCGGGCACGCCCCGCGCCTGCCGGCCCCACACGGAAGAGTCGACATGTCCCAGGACGCGATCGTGATGCTGAAGGCCGACCACAAGGAGGTTCGCGGGCTGTTCCGCGAGTTCCAGAAGTCGTCGACCACGAAGGCGCGCAAGGGCAAGCTCGTCGAGCAGATCATCGAGCTGCTCACCGTGCACACCTACATCGAGAACGAGGTCATGTACCCGCGGGTGCGGGCCCTCCTCCCCGACCTCGAGGGCGACGTTCTCGAGTCGTACGAGGAGCACCACGTCGCCGACCTGCTCGTCATGGAGCTGCTGCCG
>DASSQL010000309.1:0-4474 GCA_035702525.1 Ornithinibacter sp.
ACGTTTCCGGCCCAGTAGCGCCAGACGCGGTCGGGGCGCCCCGCATAGGCCTCGTCGCGGAAGCGCTCGTCGGCGGTGCGGCCGTAGGTGACGGCGTACGGGGTGTCGGGGAACACGTTGCGGTAGAGACCGACGGCGCCCACCTGCCGACCCTCGTGCGCCCGGACGTGCCCGCTGACGTAGTCGGGGGCCGGCTCGAGGTCGTCGTCGCAGCGGATCAGCACCCGGCCGCGAGCGGCCGCCAGGCCGGTGTTGAGGGCCGCCGAACGGCCTCGGTTCTCGGGGAAGGTGAGGCAGGCGACGGTCAGGGGCGACGGTCGGGCGGCCAAGAACGGTGCCGAGCCGTCGATGTCGCCGTCGACCACGACCACGACCTCGAAGTCGTCGGTGTCCTGGGCCTCGAGGCAGCCCAACAGCACGTCGAGCCGCCCGCGCCCGCCCCGGGTGGGGACCACCACCGAGGCCGCCCGGGCCGCCGAGCCGGTGGCGTCGGGGTCGGCCTGCGACCGGTCGTGCGGGCTCACGGTGTCCCTCCGCTGACGGCCGGGCGCGGGGGCCCGGATACAGGTGAGGCTCCCCGGGAGGGGGAGCCTCGCGCTCGGTGAGCGATGGTGCGCCATCAGGGACTCGAACCCCGAACCCGCTGATTAAGAGTCAGCTGCTCTGCCAATTGAGCTAATGGCGCGCGACGGAGACATTAGCAGCCGCCCGCGGTCCGGGCGAAATCGGTCAGCCCCGGTGGGCGTCGTCGTCAGCGACGTCCGCGGCATCCGCCTCGGCGTCGGTCTGGGCGTCGGCCTGCCGGCCGCCGATGGTGCGCCAGGCGGCCAGCCCGATCACGGCCAGCAGCCCGACGACCGCGACGACCAGCCACGGGCTGGTGCCGCCGGAGTCGTCCGAGACGGGGGTCGTGGTCACCGTGGGCGCCGGGGACGCCACGGCGGAGACCGTCGGCGACGGTGTGGGCGTCAGCGACGGGGTGGCGGTCGCGGTGACCGAGGGCGAGGCGGACGCCGGGGCCGCCGTGGTCGTGAACCGGACCGTGCCGGAGACGGGGTGGCCGTCGGTGCTGACGACCCGGTACGTCGCCGTGTGCTCACCGGCAGGCAGGTCGGCGACCAAAGGCTGGGTGACGGTGGGGCCGTCCGTGGTCGCGTCGCCGTCGGTCTCGTCGCCGTCCGGGCCGCTCACCTCGACCTTCACGAAGCTCGGGTTGACGTCCTCGTTGAAGGTCAGCACCACCTCGCGGGCGGTCTTGACCGAGGCGCCGTCCTTGGGGGCCGAGGAGGTCAGCCGGGAGTGGAGCACCAAGGACGCGGGCGACGCCGCGAAGGCCGGCGCGACTGCCACCACCACGAAGGCGACGACGATGACGAGGACGACGACGGAGGCGAAGCGACGCGACAGCATGGCGTCATCCTCGCAAACCGGGGGCTGGTTCGCTGCGTGCGGCGAGGCGCCCGGCGACGGCTGGGACGCCGAGGCCGAAGAGCACGGCGAGCCCGACGCCCACCAGTGTCTCGCCGAGGCGTTCGCCGACCTTCTGTGCGGTCTGCTCGGGGTGCTCGTGCAGGAGCATGACGAACACGAGCACGGTGGTGAAGGCGGACGTGACGTACCACCGGCTGCCCCGGGTGGCCGCTGCGGCCGTGACCGCGAGCGCTGTGACCAGCGCCAGCGCCGGCGCGGGCAGGTCTGCCGCCAGCACGACCACCGCCGTGAGGGCCCCGACGGCCACCGCCAGCGCGCGGGCGACGGCACGTGACCGCAGCAGCGCGGCATCCGGGCGTGCCACCAGCAGGCACGCCGCGGGTGCCCAGCCGGGGTGGTCCTGGCCCAGGCCCGCGGCGACGAGGTACGCGAGAGCGGCCCCCGACCCGAGCAGGGCCCCGTAGCGCAGCATCGCCGCACGTGTCGGCAGCGCCGGGTCGGGGCGGGTGCGGGCGGGCCGCGCGGGCCAGAGCAGCGACACCAGCCACGCGTAGGTCGAGCCGCCCACCATGAGTGCCGCGGCACCGAGCGAGGTGGCCCAGTCGCCGTACGACAGACCGATGGCGGTCAGCGGCGCCGCCAGCACGAGCAGCAGCCGACCGGCGGGACGGGCGGACGCGGCCACCGCGGCGGCGACGACGACCCCCGCCAGGCCCAGCGCGGTCAGGAGCGTGGGTAGGTGCGCCAGGACGCCGCCGACGAGCAGGGACGCCGCGCAGATCAGTCCGACGACCACGATCAGGGCGCGGGCCCGGCGCGGGCCCGGCAGCGGGAGCAGGCAGGCCGGGAGCACGCCCACGGCGAGCGGCACACCGGCGGCGGGGTCGACCGCGGTGACGGCCAGGGCGGGCAGCGCGTAGGCGAGGCCGCGGGCGGCATCCGGCCACGACCAGGTCACCCCCGCAGTGCCAGCGACCCGCCCCATCGGACCAGCGTGGCACAGTCGGGCCGGTGAACGGGCGAGCCCCCGACCCGCGCAAGCGGATCGGGGGCTCGACACCGTGGGGTGAGTGACGGGACTTGAACCCGCGGCCACCTGGACCACAACCAGGTGCTCTACCAGCTGAGCTACACCCACCACGACGGGCGCCCGGCATCCGAGGATGCCGTTGCGCCCGCAGCGCGAACCATCGTACCTGCTACTCGGAGGTGCTCCCGACCACGCCCGCGTGGTCGACGACGTGTCGGGCGGCCAGGGCCCGGGCCTGCTCGGTGGTCGGGCCCGGCGGCGGCACGAACACGGCCTCTCGGTAGTAGCGCAGCTCGGCGATCGACTCGCGGATGTCGGCGAGCGCGCGGTGGCCGCCGGACTTGGTCGGCGCCGCGAAGTAGGCCCGGGGGAACCACCGGCGGGACAGCTCCTTGATGGAGGACACGTCGATGATGCGGTAGTGCAGGAAGGCCTCGAGCTCGGCCATGTCGCGGGCCAGGAAGGCCCGGTCGGTGGCGACGGTGTTGCCGCCCAGCGGCGCCTTGCGCGGCTCGGGCACCCACTCCTTGACGTACTCGAGCACCATCGACTGGGCCGCCTCGAGGGTGATGCCGTCGGCGAGCTGGTCGAGCAGGCCCGAACCGGTGTGCATGTCGCGCACGAAGTCGCCCATCTGGGCGAGCGCGGCGTCCGGCGGGCGGATGACGACGTCGACACCCTCGCCGAGCACGGTCAGCTCATAGTCGGTGACGAGCGCCGCCACCTCGACCAGGGCGTCGGTCTCGAGCGACAGCCCGGTCATCTCGCAGTCGATCCAGACGATGCGGTCGGTGAGCGCTCGGTCGGTCCCCGGGGTGGTCATGGGGGACATGCTAGGGCGAGACGGGCGACGGGACCCTGCCGTGCGGGTGGACTGCACTAGGGTCGCGTGCCATGAGTGGGGACCTCGCGACGCTGCGGATGCCGCCCACCGCCCCCCGCGACCCCACGACCCGCTCGAACCTGCGCGGCTGGCTGCTCACCGGGGTCGCCGCCGTCGGCTTCCTCCTCGCCGCGCTCGTCGTGTCCGCCTACCTCGGTGCGGCGTTCGGGTTCCAGACCGCCCTGCTCGCACTCGCCGTGGCGCTGGTGCCGCTCGGCATCGTCATCCCGACCTTCCTGTGGCTCGACCGCTTCGAGTCCGAGCCCACCCGGTACCTCGTCGGCGCCTTCCTGTGGGGCGCCCTCGTCGCGGCCGTCATCGCCGCGCTGTTCAACACCGGGGCCATCGCCGTGCTCGAGGCGAGCACCGACCCGCAGGCCGCGTTGCAGACCACCGCGGTGCTCGTCGCCCCCTTCGTCGAGGAGGCCGCGAAGGGCGCCCTGGTGCTGATCGTGTGGTGGGTCGTGCGACGCGAGTTCGACGGGGTCACCGACGGCATGGTCTACGCCGGCATCTGCGCGGCCGGCTTCGCCTTCACCGAGAACATCCAGTACCTCGCCCAGGCCTGGGCCGACGGCGGCGGTGAGGCGCTCACCGGCACGTTCGTGGCCCGGTGCCTGATGTCGCCGTTCGCGCACCCGATGTTCTCCGTGCTGTTCGGGGTGGGCGTGGGCGTGGCCGCGACGAGCCGCACCTGGCTCCCGCGCATCCTCGGGCCGGTGCTGGGGTACCTGCTCGCCGTGCTCAGCCACGCCCTGTGGAACCTCGCGGCCGTCTCGGGCGGGCGCGGGATGGTCGTCGTCTACCTGCTCGTCGAGGTGCCGATCTTCCTCGCGTTCATCGGGTTCGTGGTCTGGGCCCGGCGCCGCGAGGGGCGCCTCATCGGGCAGTTCCTGCGCCCGTACGCGGATGCCGGCTGGCTCTCGGCGGCGGAGGTCGCGATGCTCTCGTCGATGCCGAAACGCCGCGAGGCCCGCGCCTGGGCCCGGGCCAACACCGGCCGCGCCGGGCTCGCGGCGATGCGCTCCTTCCAGGACACCGCGAGCGAGCTCGCCCTGCTGCGGCGACGGATGTACCACTCGGCCGCCGACGAGCACGCGCTGGAGCACGAGCGCGAGCTGCTCGAGGCG
>DASSQL010000310.1:0-2508 GCA_035702525.1 Ornithinibacter sp.
GGCGGGAGCCTGCGGGTGCGCTTCGAGCGCGACGAGGAGCAGTGGGCCAGTGGGCGCTGAGCGCTGGGACGAGCAGGTGGGGTCGGTCGCCGACGAGGCGACCCGGCTCCTCGAGAGCCTGCGCCGGTCCGCCGCCGAGGCCGCCGCGCACCGACCCCACAGTGACGACGGCCCGGATGCCGCTGGGTCGCCGCCCGCGCCCGGGTCACCGGACGCCGAGACCCCGTCGGGTGGGATACCGGGGGCCGGTGCCGCTGCTGCCGGTCCGGACGCCGCAGCCCACGACCCGTTCTGCACCTGGTGCCCGCTGTGCCGCGGTGCGGCCGTGGTGCGCTCGCTCAGCCCCGAGACGCTGGGCAAGCTCGCCGACCTCGCCGCCCTGGCGGCGACGGTGCTCACCGACCTCGCGGGGAGCCGACCCGCGGGCGGCGCGCCGGCATCCACCGGTGGCTCCGACAGCTCGGGGGCCGCCGAGGGGACCCTCACGCCGTCCGCCTCCCGACCTCGCCCGGCGACCCGGGCTCGACGCACCACCCCCGCGCCCAGCCGACCCATCCCGGTCAGCGACGCCGACGACCCGCAGGAGGCACCCCGTGGCTGACGGTCCGCTCGCCATCGGCATCGACATCGGCGGCACCAAGGTCGCCGGCGGCATCGTCGACCCCGACGGCACCGTGCTGGCCCGGGCCCGGCGCGACACCCCGCACCGCTCGACCAGCCCCCGGGTGGTCGAGGACACCATCGTCTCGGTCGTCGACGAGCTGCTCGCGGGCTGCTCCGACGACATCGCCGCGATCGGCATCGGGGCCGCCGGGTTCGTCGCGACCGACCGGGCCACGGTCGTCTTCGCCCCGCACCTGTCGTGGCGCAACGAGCCGCTGCGCGAGGCGCTCGGCATGCGGGTCTCGCTGCCGATCTTCGTCGACAACGACGCCAACGCGGCCGTGTGGGCCGAGCACCGCTTCGGCGCCGGCCGGGGCGAGAGCCACCTGGTGATGGTCAACCTCGGCACCGGCATCGGCGGCGGCATCGTGCTCGGCGGACGGGTCATCCGCGGCCGCTTCGGCATCGCGGGCGAGTTCGGGCACATGCAGGTGGTGCCCGACGGCATCCGCTGCGAGTGCGGCAACAAGGGGTGCTGGGAGCAGTACGCCTCCGGCAACGCGCTCGTGCGTGAGGCCCGCGGGCTGATGTCGGCCGGCAGCCCGGTGGTGTCCGACCTCTTCGACCGCGTCCAGGGGCGGCCCGAGGACCTCACCGGCCCCCTGGTCACGGAGGCCGCGCGCGACGGCGACCAGCTCGCCCGCGAGCTGCTCGCCGAGGTCGGCCGCTGGCTCGGCATCGGCATGGCCGACCTGGCCGCCGCGCTCGACCCCGGCATGTTCGTCATCGGCGGTGGCGTCAGCGCCGCCGGCGACCTGCTGCTCGGCCCGGCACGCGAGGCGTTCCGTCGCCAGCTGACCGGGCGCGGCTACCGGCCCGAGGCGGCCATCGTGGCCGCCCAGCTCGGCAACGAGGCGGGCCTGGTGGGTGCCGCCGACCTCGCGCGCACCGACGCCGTCAGCGGCTGAGCCCACCGGTGCCGGGCGTGCGGGTCGCGAGCTACAACACCCGCGACTTCCTCGACGACCACCACCTCGCGGCCCGGGTCGTGCGTGCCGTCGACCCCGACGTGCTCTGCCTCCAAGAGGTGCCCCGTCGGCTGTTCGCCGGCTGGCGGCTCGAGCGGTTCGCCGCCGCCTGCGGCCTGCGCCGGCCGGGGCGGCACCGGGGGAGCGGCGGCACGACGGTGCTGACGTCCGACCGGGTGCGGGTCGTCGGGTCCGAGCACCTGCGGCTGCCGGTGCGCTGGCCGGACCGCACCCGGGGCTACGCCGTGGTGCGGGTCGCGCTGCCCGGCGGCGGTGAGCTCACGGCCGTGTCGGTGCACCTCAGCCTCAAGGCGCCCGAGCGGGTGACCCACACCGAGCGGATCCTGGCGGCCATCGCCGACCGTGGGCCCCTGGTGCTGGCCGGCGACCTCAACGAGGACCACACCGGCGGAGCCTGGCGGCTCATCGACGTGCCGGACCGGCTGCGCCTGGTGTCGCCGGACCGACCGACCTACCCGGCGCGGGCCCCTCGCCGCCGGCTCGACGTGGTGTTCGCCTCACCCGAGCTGCGGGTGCTGCCGCACCGCGAGGTGCTGTTGCCGGATGCCGTGTACGCCGCGGCCAGCGACCACCGCCCCACCTGGGTCGACCTCGACCTCGCCTGACCGTGGCGGCAGCGGTTCGAGGTGTTCTTCTGGCGCCAGAGACCAGCGGATAACCTCGACTCCGGCAGGGTCTCGACCGGTTAGTGACGGGTCAGCGGCGACAGGTGGGTCGGCTGGTGGACGCCGAGGCCTGGGCCCCGGTGATCATCCCCCGAGGCTACGTCGCGGCAGTCGGGTCAGACCCGGGCGCCGTTGTCGCCGCTGGTCGGGTCGCGGTGCTTGGGCTGGCGCAGTACCAGCAGCCCGAAACC
>DASSQL010000311.1:0-3734 GCA_035702525.1 Ornithinibacter sp.
GCCCGGATGCCGTGGGCCCGCCGCGCGCCGGAACTCCCGCGAGCGCCGCGGCCACACCCGGCATACTCACCTGGCATGGGAATGGTTGCGATCTTCGGTGCGGGCGTCATGGGCGAGACCCTCCTCTCGGGGCTGCTGCGGGCCGGCCGCCCGGCCGACCAGCTGGTCATCACCGAGCGCCGGCCCGAGCGCGCCGCCGAGCTGACCGAGAAGTACGGCGTGCGGGTGCTCGACAACGCCGAGGCCGCCGCGCTGGCCGACACCCTCGTGCTCGTCGTCAAGCCGCAGGACATGGGCGGCCTGCTCGCCGAGATCCACGACCACGTGGCCGAGGGCAACCTCGTCGTCAGCCTCGCCGCCGGCATCACGACGACCTACCTCGAGTCGCGGCTGCCGCAGGGCCGCCCGGTCGTGCGGGTCATGCCGAACACACCGGCCCTCGTCGACCAGGGCATGGCCGCGATCAGCGCCGGCGCGCACTGCGACTCCGCACACCTGCAGGAGGCCGAGGCCCTGCTCGCCGCGACCGGCAAGGTGGTCGAGGTGCCCGAGAAGCTGCAGGACGCCGTCACGGCGATCTCCGGCAGCGGCCCGGCCTACATCTTCTACGTCGTCGAGGCGATGATCGAGGCCGGCGTCGTGCTCGGGATGCCGCGCACCACCGCCACCGAGCTCGTCGTGCAGACCCTCTACGGCGCCGCGACGATGATCAAGGAGACCGGCCAGCACCCCACCGTGCTGCGCGAGCAGGTCACCTCGCCCGGCGGCACGACGGCGGCGGCGCTGCGCACGCTCGACGACCACAAGGTGCGCGCCGCCTTCATCACCGCGATGGAGGCCGCCGCCAACCGCTCCCGCGAGCTGGCCGGTGACTGACCCGACCGCGCCCGACGGCCACGTCGTCGAGCGGGTCACCGCGGCGTCGTGGCGTACCTACCGCGACGTGCGGCTCGCCGCGCTCATCGACAGCCCGCGGGCCTTCTGGGCCACCTACGCCGAGGCGGCCGCGCGCACCGACGACGAGTGGCGCGAGCGCTGCGCCACCACCGGCCCCACCTGGCTGGCCCTCGACCACGGGCGCCCGGTGGGCACCGTGGGCCTCTGGCACGCGCCCGAGCAGCCCGTCGAGCAGGTGTACCTGGTCGGGATGTGGGTGGCCACCGTCGCGCGCGGAACCGGAGCCGCGACGCTGCTGGTCGGCACCGCGCTCACCCACGCCGCGGCATCCGGCCGGCGACGCGTGGTGCTCGACGTGGCGCACGAGAACACCCGGGCCCGGGCGTTCTACGTGCGGATGGGTTTCCGGCCCACGGGGGAGGTGGGCGCGATGCCGTGGGACCCCTCGGTGACCGAGGAGACCCTCGCGCTCGACCTCCCGGTCGGCGCCTGAAGTTCACCCGCACGGGTTGCCGCCTCCTGCGGGGGTCGTGGGAGAGTGACGCCATGAGTGACATCACGGTGCGCCCCCTGGGGGTCGACGACTGGGAGCAGTACCGCTCCGTGCGCCTCGTCGCGCTGCAGGAGTCGCCCGACGCCTTCGTCGCCTCCCACGACGAGGAGGCCGCCCAGGACGAGACGTTCTGGCGGGCCCGCATGCGGCGATCGACGCGCCTGGTCGCCGAACGTGACGGTGAGCCGGTCGGCATCGCCAGCGTCGGTGCGGCCGACGGCGACCAGCCCGAGGCCGCGCAGCTGTTCGGCCTGTGGGTGCACCCCGACGCCCGCGGCTCCGGGGTGGCCACCGAGCTGGTGCGGGCCGGCGCCCGCAGCGCCGCCGAGGCCGGCAAGCGCCAGCTGCTCTACTGGGTCGGCACCGACAACGGCCGAGCGGTCGCCTTCGCCAGCGGCTTCGGCTTCCGTCCCACCGCCGAGCGCCGGCCGATGCGCGTGGTCTCCGAGGACGACGGCGAGGAGGAGCTCGCGATGACGCTCCCGCTGTCCGGCGACCGCGGCGGCATCGCCAGCTGGTGACGCCGGCTCGGCACCAGGGGCTTCACCTTCGCAGCGGAACGGTTTCCCGGCGAAGGTGAGGTTTCCCGCACCGGGCGGGAAAATCGTGACCAGGGGGGTCAGGGCCGGGCGGCCAGCCGCTCGATCAGGGCCGTCGGCCCGCTGACGATGAGCGTGTCGTGCGCCGACACCTTGGTCGACGGCACGGCGTACGTGAAGTCCTCGCCCGGCGCCTTGACGCCCACGACGGTGACGCCGTACTTGCTGCGGATCGCGCTCTGCTCCAACGTGAACCCGATGGCCTCGGTCGGCGGCCGCATCTTGACGATGGCGAACCCGTCGTCGAACTCGATGTAGTCCTGCATCCGACCCCCGACGAGGTGGGCGACCCGGCGCCCGGTGTCGGCCTCGGGGCGCACGATGTGCTGCACGCCGATCCGGTCGAGGATGCGGGCGTGCTCCGGTGACAGCGCCTTGGCCCAGATGTCGGGCACCCCGGCGTCGCTGAGGTTGGCGGCCGCGAGCACCGACGCCTCGACCGAGGAGCCGATGGCGACGACGGCGATGCGGAACCGGCCGGCCTTCGCGTCCTGGATGACGCCGACGTCGCTGGCGTCGCCGTGGATGACGTGGCTGACCCGGCCGAGGAACTTCTCCGCGAGGAAGCCGTCCTTCTCGATGGCCGTGACCTTGTGACCCAGCCGGCGCAGCTCGAGCGCCGCGGCCGCGCCGAACCGCCCGAGCCCGATGACGAGGACGTCGTCGTCGTGGGCTGCGCTGCGTGCCATCGTGATGCCTCTCTCACGGGTGTCGAGGGGTCCCAGCCTGCCACGGCGGGTGCGACGAGTAGCGTGCAGACATGGCCGAGGGCACGAGCGTCGTCTGGGACGAGGTGTTCACGGCCTACGACTTCGGCCCGACGCACCCGATGGCCCCGGTGCGACTCGACCTCACGACCCGCCTGGCGCGGTCGCTCGGCGTGCTCGACCACGTCACCCTGCTGGCCCCCGAGGTCGCCGACGACGACGTGCTGGCCACCGTGCACGACCGCGAGTACATCGAGGCCGTGCACCGCGCCTCGGCCGACCCCACGGTCGCCGACGTCAACCGCGGCCTGGGCACCGACGACGACCCCGCCTTCGCCGGCATGCACGAGGCCTCGGCCCGGATCGCCCAGGGCACCCTCGAGATCTGCCGCGGGGTGTGGCAGGGCGACATCGCGCACGGCGTCAACTACTGCGGCGGCCTGCACCACGCGATGCGCACCCACGCGAGCGGGTTCTGCATCTACAACGACGTCGGCGTCGGCATCCAGTGGCTGCTCGACCACGGCGCCCAGCGGGTGGCCTACGTCGACATCGACGTGCACCACGGCGACGGCGTCGAGCGGATGTTCTGGAACGACCCGCGGGTGATGACGATCTCGGTGCACGAGAGCGGGCGCCACCTGTTCCCGGGCACCGGCTGGCCGGCCGACATCGGCGGCCCGGCGGCGCGCGGCACGGTCGCCAACGTGGCGCTGCCGCCCGGCACGGGTGACTCCGCCTGGCTGCGCTCGATCGAGTCGGTCGTGCCGCCGCTGGTGCGCGCCTTCGCCCCCGACGTCCTGGTGAGCCAGCACGGCTGCGACACCCACATGCACGACCCCCTCGCGCACCTCGCGATCACGGTCGACGCCCAGCGCCGCGCCCACGAGTCGCTGCACGACCTGGCCCACGAGGCGGCATCCGGGCGCTGGGTCGCGCTCGGGGGCGGCGGCTACGAGCTGGTCGAGGTCGTGCCCC
>DASSQL010000312.1:0-9846 GCA_035702525.1 Ornithinibacter sp.
GAGGTGGCGGCCGCGCGACGCGACGTGGTGGCGGCCCTCGACGCGGTCGAGGAGACCGTCGACCTCACCGGCATCGGGGCCGTCGTCGGCCTCGCCGGCACGATCACGACGATCACGGCGCACGCGCTGCGCCTGGCTACCTACGACCCGCAGGCCGTGCACCTGGCCCGCGTTCCCGTCGACGTCATGCGCGAGGCGTGCGAGTCTCTGCTCACCATGGGTCACGCCGAGCGGGCCGCGCTGCCCTACCTGCACCCGGGCCGCGTCGACGTCATCGCCGGCGGGGCGCTGGTCTGGGAGCAGGTGCTCGACCGGGCGCTGGAGCGCTCGCCGGCGGCGGTGGTCGTGACGTCCGAGCACGACATCCTCGACGGCATCGCCCTCTCCCTCACCTGAGCCCGCCGGCCCCGCTGCTCCCAGAGCAGGCTCGGTGCAGGTGGTCTGCAGCGCGGGTTACCGCGCAGGATTCGCTGCGATCACGACGAGTACTGCGCGGTAGCCCACGCCGTACCGGCGGCATCGCGCCGAGGGGGTCCCAGATCGACCAGCGGGTCTCTCGGAGCACGCGACACACCGGCGGTGTTCCGGTTGCTGCGGTAATACGGATTGCGCGGTAGTGTGCGAGTCGCACCATCGGGGTGCGGGAGCGAAGGGTGGTGGGCCGGTGGACGGCACACAGCTGGTCAAGGGGGTGCTCGACCTCGCGGTGCTCGCGGTCGTGGCCCGGGAGGACGGCTACGGCTACGACGTCGTGCGCCGGCTGCGCGCCGCCGGCCTGGACGAGGTGGGTGACGCGTCGGTCTACGGCACGCTGCGCCGCCTCTACTCGGCGGGGGCGCTGACGTCGTACGTCGTGCCGTCCGACGAGGGCCCGCACCGCAAGTACTACGGCATCAACGCCGAGGGTCGCGCGGTGCTCGAGACCCAAGGCAAGACGTGGGCGGCGTTCGCCGCGACGATGGACGGTCTGCTCGACGAGGCGGGAGTGCGGTCATGAACGACACGACGGTGATCGGTGCCGCAGGGCAGGTCGAGGAGGACGTGCGGGCCTACGTGCTGGCGGTGCGGGCCTGGCTCGGTGACCTGCCGGCCGACGAGGTCGAGGACCTCACGGCCGGGATGGAGGCCGACCTCGCCGAGCGCGCGGCCGAGTCGGGCGGGCCGCTGGGGGGCCTGCTCGGCCAGCCCGAGGCGTACGCCGCCGAGCTGCGGGCCGCTGCCGGCCTGCCTCCGCGCGTCGAGGTGGTGGCGGATGCCGGGCCCACCGAGCCGTGGACCGACCGCCTGGTGCGCGACGCGCACGACCTGGTGGCACGGCATCCGTGGCTACGTGAGCTGCGACCCACCTGGTGGCTGGCCCGGGGCGCCGTCGCCGGGTGGCTCGTGGCCCAGGTGCTCGGCACCGGCCGCGTCGTGCTGCTGCCGATGGTCGGTGCGGCCCTGTCGATGTGGCTGGGCCTGGTGCTGCGCCGCCGGGAGCCGCTACGGACCGGCCTGCGGGTCGCCCTCGCCGCCGGGAACGCCCTCGCCGTCGTCCTGCTGGTGCCGATGCTGGCGTTCTACACGGCGGGGTCGGGAGACTTCACCGACAGCAGCGGGGGCAACCTGCCGCAGCCCGGGCTCTCCTCGGACGGAGCGCAGGTCACCAACGTCTTCGCCTACGACGCCGCGGGGCAGCGCCTCTCGGACGTGCGCCTGTACGACCAGTACGGCCACCCGCTCACCGTGTCGTCCGATGCCGTGCCGGTTCCGGTCGACGCGAACGGCCAGGAGCCGTTCGGGTGGCCGCCGGCCCAGGGCACGCTGGGGGTGTTCCCGCTGCGGCTGGTCGCCGGCAGCGACCCGTGGAGCTCGACGGAGGGCGACTGGGCGCCACCACTGGTGGTCGCCCCGCTGGCGGGGCCGACGGTGCCCGGCCCGTCACCCAGCCCGGAGGCGAGCTCGCAGCCCAGCCCGTCACCCAGCGTCCCGCCGAGCCCGTCCCCGAGCCCGAGCAGCACGCCGTAGCAGGGGCGCCGGCACTGCGGGGGAGGAGCGGCGACGGGGCGGGGCCACGGCATACAGTGGCCTCGCCCCCGTGGCCCAACTGGCAGAGGCAGGCGACTTAAAATCGCCACAGGTACGGGTTCGACCCCCGTCGGGGGCACCACGGCGCTCGCCCGGTCTTCCACGCGACGGCGGTGCGGGAACACCGCACTGGCCTCGCACGTAGACTCTTCTGACACGTGCGGTGGGTGCCACCGCCATGACCATCACGGAGGAACGATGGCCAGCAACCCGGCCTTCAACCGCATCGAGAAGGACGCCAAGGACGGCTACGCCAGCTTCGGCGGCTCCGGCGCCAGCGCCGCCCAGCAGTCCGCCGCGGCCCAGGCCGCCACCGCGGGGATGACCGCGCAGCAGCTGCAGGACCTGTACAACCAGCCGTCGGCCGGCCCGGTCGAGACCCGTCGGGTCACCATGGACGACGTCATCATGAAGACGCTCGGCCTGTTCGCGATCGTGCTCGTCTTCGGGGCGATCGGCTGGGTCGTCGCAGCGAACAGCTCGACCGGCGGCTTCGCGCTCTGGATGGGCGGCATGATCGGCACGCTCGTGCTCGGTCTGGTCATCGCCTTCAAGAAGACCCTGAGCGTCCCGCTGATCCTGCTCTACGCCGTCGTCGAGGGCCTCTTCCTCGGCGCCGTGAGCCAGTTCTTCGCGCTCTACTTCGACGACCCGAACACCCCGGCGTACCAGGGCATCGTGGCGCAGGCCGTCATGGCCACGCTGGCGACCTTCACCGGCATGTTCCTGGCCTACCGGTTCGGTCTGATCAAGGTGACCGCGCGGTTCCGCAAGGTCATGACGATGATGATCATCGGCTACGCCCTGTTCGCCATCGTCAACTTCATCTTCGCGATCGTCACCAACACGACCTTCGGCATCGGCGGCAGCGGCGGCCTCGGCATCGCGATCTCGGTCTTCGCGGTCGGGCTCGCCTCGTTCACCCTCGCGCTCGACTTCGACGCGATCGAGCGCGCCATCGCCAGCGGCGCCCCCGAGAAGTACTCGTGGCTCCTCGCCCACGGCCTGATCGTCACCCTGGTCTGGCTCTACATCGAGTTCCTCCGCCTCTTCGCGCGTCTGCGCCAGTGACGGAAGACCACAGCACTGACACCGCCGGGGCAGGTTCACCTGCCCCGGCGGTGTCGTCTGTGGCGGCGGGCGCGGCGGCACCGGATGTCGCGTGCCCGGATGCCGCGGCGCCGGGCGCCGACGTCGTGGCCCCCGAGGCGCGCGTCGAGCTCGACCGGATCCGCCGTCGCTGGGGCGAGCTCCCGGTCGACCGCGCCGAGGCCCGGATGCCGCTGCTGCGACGCCTCCTCGCCGACCTCACCCCGCGCTCGTCGGGAGCGGTACCGGACCTCGGTCCGGCGGTCGTCGTCGACCAGCTCACCGTGCTGGTCTGGGACGCCTACGCGACCGGGAGGGGCGACGGCATCCCGGAACTGCTCACGCTCGCTCGACGCGACCTGGGCTGACCGCGGCCGCCAGCACCGGATTCCGGCTGCGCGCAAGGGACCACCGGGTGGCCCACGGGTCTACGTTGCGTGAATGGCCGACAGGGATGTTCGACCCGGGGGACCTGAACCTGACGTCGTGATCGTCATGGGCGTCTCCGGCTGCGGGAAGTCGACGGTGGCCAAGGGGCTGTCCACGGTGCTCGGCTGGGAGTTCGCCGAGGGCGATGCCTTCCACCCCGAGGCCAACGTCGCCAAGATGCGCAGCGGCACGCCCCTGACCGACGAGGACCGCTGGCCCTGGCTCGAGGCGATCGGGGTCTGGATCTCGGCCAAGGAGCAGCGCGGCGAGTCGGCCGTGGTCACCTGCTCCGCGCTGCGCCGGGTCTACCGCGACCTGCTGCGCGCGGGCCGCCCGCACGTGCGGTTCCTGCACGTCACCGCCGCGTCCGACGTCATCCTCGACCGGATGGAGCACCGCCCGGGCCACTACATGCCGCCGTCCCTGCTGCCCAGCCAGCTGGCCACGCTCGAACCGCTCGGGGACGACGAGCCGGGCGTGGTCATCACCAACGAGGGCAGCGCCGCCCAGGTCCTCGACCGGGCGCTCGCCGCGCTCGGCCACCGGAAGGAGAACGCCTGATGTCCCTCACCGCCCTGATCGCCCTACCCCTCGCCGACGAACCGCCGGTGTACGCCGGGAACACGCAGCTGATCCTGGCCTGCGTGCTCGGCATCCTCGCCGTGGTCGTGCTGATCACCTGGGGGAAGGTGCACCCGTTCCTGGCCCTGATGCTGGGCTCGGCCGTCCTCGGTGCCATCGCGACGATGCCGCCGGGTGACACCGTGAAGAGCTTCGTCGCCGGCTTCGGCGCGACCGCAGGCGCGGTCGGCATCCTGATCGCGCTCGGTGCGATGGTCGGCAAGCTGCTCGAGGACTCCGGCGGGGCCAACCGGATCGTCGCGTCGATGGTCAGCCGGGTCGGGCCCGGCGGGCTGCCGTGGGTCATGGCGGCGATCGCCGCCATCCTCGGCCTGCCGCTGTTCTTCGAGGTGGGGGTCGTGCTCCTCGTGCCCGTGGTCATCCTCGTGGCCCAGCGCACCGGGGTCTCGCTGATGAAGGTCGGCATCCCCGCGCTGGCCGGTCTGTCGGTGCTGCACGGGCTGGTGCCGCCGCACCCCGGCCCGCTCACCGCCATCGGGCTGCTCGACGCCGACCTGGGCCGCACCCTCATCTTCGGCATCCTCATCGCGATCCCGACGGTGATCGTGGCCGGGCCGGTCCTGGCGCGCTTCGTCGACCAGTGGGTGCCCAAGTCGGCCGACGACCTCACCCTGTTCGGGGGGCCCTCCAAGGCCGGGGTGCGTCCCTCCTCCGCGGGCCGCGCCGACGCACGCGCCGTGGCGCAGGACCGCGGCGAGCCGGATGCCGGTGACGGCGGTGTCGCTGTCGCCACCCGTGACGACGAGTCGGCGGCGCGGCGCCACACCTCGGCGGACTCGGCGCTGACCGAGACCGGCCAACCGGGTGAGGGCCGTCGGGGCGAGGCCGGCTTCGACTGGGCCGACGAGCCGCTGGCGCCCGGCCGCAAGCGGGTCGGCTTCGCGCCGGCCATCATCGGCATCACCCTGCCCGTGGTGCTGATGCTCCTCGACGCGATCACCAAGATCGCCGTGACCGACGAGGAGGCCGGCGTCCGCAGGACCATGGACTTCATCGGCACCCCCATCGTCGCGCTCCTCATCGCGGTCATCTACTGCTACATCGCGCTGGGGTTGGGGTCGGGTCTGGACAAGAGCCAGGTCAGCGAGTCGGTCGGCTCCGCGCTCCCGGCCGTCGCGAGCATCATCCTCATCGTGGCCGCCGGCGGTGGGTTCAAGCAGACCCTCATCGACGCCGGCGTCGGCAACGTCATCAAGGACTGGGCCGAGGGCGTCAGCATCTCGGTTCTGGTGCTCGGCTGGCTGGTCGCGGTGCTGATCCGGCTCGGCACCGGGTCGGCCACGGTCGCCACCATCACGGCGGCCGGGATCGTGGCCCCGTTGGCCCCGACCCTGTCGGCCAACCACCTGGCGCTGCTCGTGCTGGCCATCGGCTGCGGGTCGCTGTTCTTCTCGCACGTCAACGACGCCGGGTTCTGGCTGGTCAAGGAGTACTTCGGGCTGACCGTGGGCGAGACGATCAAGTCCTGGTCGGTGATGGAGACGGTGATCTCGGTGTTCGGCTTCGCCCTGGTGATGCTGGTCAGCGTCGTCGTCACCTAGCCCGACCAACGACCCCGGTCGGGTGCTCAGGTGGCTGCTCCGGCAACCACTCGGGCACCCGACTGCGGGGTGGGCCGGGTCAGCTGAGGCGCTCGACGATGATCGCCATGCCCTGGCCGCCGCCGACGCACATCGTCTCGAGGCCGAACTGGGCGTCGCGCGACTGCAACCCGTTGATCAGGGTGGTCATGATCCGGGTGCCGGTGGAGCCGAACGGGTGGCCGAGCGCGATCGCGCCGCCGTTGACGTTGAGCTTGTCGAGGTCCATGCCGAGGTCGTCGGCGCTGGGCAGCACCTGGGCCGCGAACGCCTCGTTGATCTCGTAGAGGTCGATGTCGCCGATCGACAGCCCGGCTCGCGAGAGCGCCTGCTTCGACGCCTCGACCGGCCCGAGGCCCATGACCTCCGGCGACAGCCCGGACACCCCCGTCGACACGATCCGCGCGAGGGGGGTGAGCCCCAGCTCGCGGGCGCGCACGTCGCTCATGACGACCACGCCGGAGGCGCCGTCGTTGAGCGGGCAGCAGTTGCCGGCCGTGATGGTGCCGTTCTCGCGGAACACCGGGTTCAGCCCCTGCACGGCCTCCAGCGTCACACCGGCCCGCGGGCCGTCGTCGCTCGCGACCACGCTTCCGTCGGCCAGGGTGACGGGGAGGATCTCGCGCGCGAAGAACCCGTCGGCGATGGCCTTCTCGGCGCGGTTCTGGCTGGTGACACCCCACTCGTCCTGGCGCTGGCGCGACACCCCGCGCGAGGTCGCCACGTTCTCGGCGGTCTGCCCCATCGCGAGGTACACGTCGGGCAGCAGGCCCGAGTCGCGCGGGTCGGTCCACACCGCGTTGGTGCGCGCCATCTCGGCACTGCGCGCCGCGGCATCCGCGAACCGGGGGTTCTGGGCCTCGGCGTCGCTGCCACCGGCCCCGGCGAAGCTGGTGTACTGCGAGACGCACTCGACGCCACCGACGAGGAAGGTGTCGCCCTCGCCGGCCTTGATCGCGTGGAACGCCATCCGCATGGTCTGGGTCGAGCTGGCGCAGAACCGGTTCACGGTCGCGGCCGGCAGGTGGTCCATGCCGGCGAGCACCGCGATGACGCGGGCCAGGTTCGACCCGTGGGCGCCGCTGGGGTCGGCGCAGCCCCAGTAGAGGTCGTCGATCGTCTCGGGGTCGAGCGCCGGCAGCTTCTCCAGCAGACCGCGGACGACCTGCTCCGACAGGTCGTCCGGCCGCAGGTCCTTCAGCGACCCCTTGAAGGCGCGGCCGATGGGGGTGCGGGCGGTGGCGACGATGACGGCTTCGGTCACGGGGGCTCCTCGGGTGGGGGACGACGCACGGCGGATGCCGACCGCGCACGACGTCGTGACGACCACTAAGCGCTCGCTCAGTGCAGGGTCCAAGGGTATGCCGAGCGGCCGTCCCGTGCGGTGTGGCCTCGGTCTCGCCCCTGGGGCTGCCGCCGGGGCCGGTTCTCAGACAGGATGAGGTCATGGACACCACCACGCGCAGCCTCGCATCGTCAGGGTCGCCGTACGAGGCCAGCGTGGGGTTCTCCCGCGCCGTCCGCGTCGGCGGCCAGATCGCCGTCTCGGGCACCGCCCCGATCAACGCCGACGGCCACGTCAGCGTCGACCCCGCCTCGCAGGCACGGCGCTGCTGGGAGATCGCGCTCGCCGCGCTCGCCGAGCTCGGCGGCCGCCCCGAGGACGTCATCCGTACCCGCCACTTCATCACCGACGGCGACGCGGAAGTGGTCGATGCCGTGTCGAGCGTGCACGGCGAGATCTTCGGCGAGATCCGACCGGCGAGCACCATGGTCGTCGTCGCCGGGCTGATCGACCCGCGCTGGAAGGTCGAGGTCGAGCTCGACGCCGTCGTCGGCGAGTAGTCCCACCTTTCCCGCCCGGTGCGGGAACCTTCACCTCGGCACCCCATCGGTTCGGGTGCGATGGTGAAGGTTCCGGTGTGAAGCCGCGGCTCAGGCCGGTGCCGCGGGCTCGGGGTCGTCCGTGGTCGCGGGCTCGCCCTCGGTCGCGACCGGGGTCTCCTGGGCCGGTGGCACCGCGTCGTGCCGGCGGCGCAGGGTGACCGCCCAGCGACCGCGCGGGCCGCGGGACTGGCCGGCGATCTCGGTCGGCGCCACCTCGGTGCCCGGTTCCTTGACGGCGTGCCCGGCCGCCACCGCGACCGGCCCGACACCCTCGCCGCGACGCGCCTCGGGGGCCCGGTCGGAGGTGTCCGCACCCCAGACCCCCAGGGCGGCGCACACGCTCGGCAGCAGCGCCGCCGCCGCCCGCGCGTAGCCGGCCGCCGACGGGTGGAACCGGTCCTTGCTGAACATCACGTGCGGCGACTCCGCGAACTCCGGCCCGATCAGGTCGCCGAGCGACACGGTGCGCCCGCCGGCCTCCACGACCGCGACGGTCTGCGCGGCGGCGAGGTCGCGCGACCAGCGCTTCATCAGCGAGCGCAGCGGCTGGCGGATCGGCTGGATCGTGCCGAGGTCCGGGCAGGTGCCGACGACGACCTCGGAGCCCAGGGCGCGGATCCGCCGCACGGTCTGCTCGAGCTGGCGCACCGATGCGCTGCGCTCGATGCGGTGGGTCACGTCGTTGGCGCCGACCATGATCAGCACGACGTCGGGCCGCATGACGTCCTCGAGCGAGTTCGCGAGCTGGCGCTCGAGGTCGCTGGACTCGGCACCGACGACGGCCCGGTTGGTCAACCGCACGCGTCGCCCGGTGAGGGCCGCGACACCGCTGGCGATGATGGCGCCGACGGTCTCGTGGGCGGCCTCCGCGCCCATTCCCGCGGCCGAGCTGTCGCCCAGCACGACGATGTCGTAGGGCTCGCCCCGCCCGGACCCGTAGACGCCGTTGTCGTCGGGGGAGTCGTCGAACGGCGTGCCGATGACCCGGCGCGCCAAGGCCGCCTCGGCCTTGATGACACCCCAGCCGGCCGCCCCCACGGCAGCACCGATGGCCGCGACACCACCGCCGCCATAGGCCGCGGTGGCTGCGATCTTGCGGGCTCGCCGTGCCCGTCCCATCCGCTCACGTCCTTCCGTCGGTCTCCCACGGTAACGCCACCGGCGCGGGACGCGTTCCGGATCGGTGCGGCCCGGCCCACGGGGTCGTCGGGCGTCGGCACCTAGGCCCGAGCGCGCGGCTCCTGGCCACCCCTGCCCTGCTTGCGCGCCTGCAGCGTGTACGACAGCGGGAGCCGCTCCGCCTCGTCGACCAGGCGCCACTCGTCCAGGTCGCCGTCGCGGACCATCCGCCCGGGCAGGGCGTCCCAGGGCACGCTGCGGTGCTCGACGAACCCGGTGACCTCGAACCCGCGCCGCAGCAGGGCGGTCAGGATCTCGCCGATGCCGTGGTTCCAGGACAGCTGGCGGGTGTTGACGAACTCGTGGTCGTTCTCGACGTAGGTGCCCGACTCCTCGAGGTCGAACGGTTCGGGCGTCTCGAAGTAGGCGTAGCCGAGGGTGAGCCGCTCGGGGACCGTCTCGTCGACGGCCCACATCATCGGGTGGCCCTCGCGGACGAACAGCCGGCCGCCGGGCTCGAGCAGCGCGTCGACGACGGCGGCCCACCGGTCGATGTCGGGGAGCCAGCACAGCGCCCCGATGCCGGTGTAGACGAGGTCGAAGGTGCGGCCCGCGAGCGCCTGCGGTGCGGAGTAGGTGTCGGCCTCGACGTACTCGACGTCCGCCCCGGCATCCGTGGCGAGCCGCCGGGCCTGCTCCAGCGACACCGGCGACAGGTCCAGGCCGGTCATCCGCGCACCGAGCCGGGCGAGCGACAGGGTGTCGGTACCGATGTGGCACTGCAGGTGGATGCCGGTCAGCCCGGTCACGTCGCCGAGCAGCGGCCGGTCGAACCGCACGACGTCGCTGAGGTGGTCCGGGTCGGTGACGAAGCGGTCGAAGCCGTACTCCTCGCTGGCGGCGTGCACGGTGGCCCGCTCGTCCCAGTTCAGCCGGTTCACCTCGAGGTAGTCGTCCATGCCGGCCATCGTCGCCCATCAGGGGCGGGTCGCGCCTCCCTGTTCTGGGGCGCGGGCGCGGTCCCGGCGGACGG
>DASSQL010000313.1:0-6943 GCA_035702525.1 Ornithinibacter sp.
TACGAGGGCACCGACCTCGGCCGCGGCGAGGAGGACCTCGACCAGTTCGTCATCACCCCGTTGCTCGACGACGAGGTGCGGCTGGCGGTGCCCGAGGGCCACCCGGTGTCCGGGCAGGAGAACGTCGACCTGGCCGACCTGGCCGGAGAGCCGTGGATCGCCGGCTGCCCGCGGTGTCGCGGCCACCTGCTGCAGCTCACCCACGACGCCGGCTTCCGCCCCGACGTCGCGTACGAGACCGAGGACTACGTCGCCGTCATGGGCCTGGTCGCCGAGGGCCTGGGCGTCGCGCTCATCCCCGACCTGATCCTGCGCACCGTGCACCACGGCGACGTCGTGGCGCTGCCGATCACCCCGGCATCCCGCCGCTCGATCATGGCCGTGACCACTCCCGACCTGCAGCGCGTGCCGGCGGTCAAGGCGACCCTCGACGCGCTCGCCGAGAGCGCCCGGACCCAGTCGAAGGCACCCACGGTGCGCAGCGCGGAGCCGGCCTTCTCGATCTGAGCCGGCTCACAGGTGGCGCAGTCGCTCGCTGGCCGTGGCGAGGATCTTGTCCTCGATGACCGGGTTGGCCGCGAGCAGCTCGAGGAAGTCGGCCTTGGGGAGGACGAGCAACGAGCCCGCCTCCGTGGCGACGGCGGTCGCGGTGCGAGTACCTCCGAAGAGGATCGCGATCTCGCCCAGGAAGTCACCGGCGCCGAGCGTGCGCAGCTGCTGGTCGTGGGCGCTGATCGTGACGACGCCTCGCTCGATGACGAAGAACTCCTCGCCCACCTCACCCTCGGTCGTGAGCACCGTGCCCACGGCGAGCGGGCGGGTGCTGGTCACCGTCGCGAGGGTCGTGAGGTCATCGAGGGACAGCGCGGAGAACAGCGGGACGCGGCCGAGGGCGACCACGATCGGATCCTGCATCATCTCGCTGGCCTCGCGTCCCATTCGATGCATCCACTCTCTCGGCGCGAGGCTGCCTGACCACCGGCATCGCGACGAGCGCGATGCCGGCCTTCTCACGAGCCCATCCACGAGCCTCCGCTGGTGAACGATCCGACCAGCGTGAGCACGGCAGGCTCGAGGGGCAGGGCAGGAACAGCCGACTGTCGTCATCGTAGAGGGAGCAGGGCACGTACCGCGCGCTTCGCGACTGGCCTGCGAGACCCGGCAGCTCAGCGCCCGGTCTCGACCGACACCACTCCCCCGCGCTCGACCACCGCCACGTCGCCGCGCTGGTCGGTGCGGTAGACGGCGTACCCGTCGCGCCTGAGCACGTCGAGCTGGTGCGGCGCCGGGTGGCCGTAGTCGTTGTCCTTGCCGACGCTGATGATGCCGACCGGTGCCGCGACCGCAGCCATCAGGTCGTCGTCGAGGTTCGCGCTGCCGTGGTGCGGAGTCTTCACCACCTCGAAACCCGTCGCGGCCAGGGCCATCGAGGGCTCCCTGCGGATGCGGAGGAGCAGGTCGTGCGCCGCCTCGCGCTCGACGTCGCCGAGCAGCAGGGCGTCGACCGTGCCGACGCGCACGGCGAGCACCAGGCTCGCGTTGTTGGGCACCGACCCCGCGCCGATGCGGCGGGACGGGCTCCAGACGGCGGACGTGACGTCACCGATCGTGAGCCGGTCGCCGGCGTGCAGCACGATCACGGGAATGCCGTGTGCTCGGGCCACGCGGTCGACCTCGTCGGCCGACACGGCCGGCTCACGGACCGGGCCGACGAGCAGCTGCCCGACGGACCGGCCGTCGACGGCACCGCTGAGGCCGTCGACGTGGTCGGCGTGGAAGTGGGTGAGCACGACGGCGTCGAGGGTGTCGACCCCGAGGTGGCTCAGGCAACGGTCGACCAGGGGCGGGTCGGGGCCGGCGTCGACGAGGACGGCCCGGTGCGGGCCGCTGCGCAGCACGATGGCGTCGCCCTGGCCGACGTCGCAGACCACCACCCGCCAGCCGTCGGGCGGCCAGGTGACCGTGCGCGTCGGGACGAGTGCCGCGGCCAGCACCAGGGCCGTGCCGACGGACAGCACCGGGTGGGCCGCCACCCCCGCGGCGAGCGCTCGGCCGGTGAGCAGCACGGCGACCGTCAACGCGGCCAGGAGGAGTGCCCCGGGCGCCCCGTCGGGCCAGGGCAGCGTGCCCCCGGGCACCTCGGCGAACCTGCGGGCGACCTGCGCGATGCCGGTGGTCGGCACGACTCCCGCCCACGCGACCAGCGAGGCGCCGCGCGCCCACACGACCGAGGTGAGGGCCGCCGCGACCCCGGCGATGGTCGCCACCGGGACGAGCGGTGCCGCGAGCAGGTTGGCGAGGATGCCGACGACGCTCACCGAGCCCTGGAGCAGGACGATGACCGGGGCGGTCATCGCCTGGGCCGCCACCGGGATGGCGAGGGCCGGGCCCAGCCCGCTCACCCGGCTCGGCAGCCGGGAGGCGATGGCGTCACCCCACGGGCGGGTGAACAGCAGCAGGCCGAGGGTGGCCAGTGACGACAGCGCGAAGCCGAACGAGCGGGCCAGCCACGGGTCGACGACGAGCACCACGACGATCGCGGCACCGAGCACCGGAGGGCCGGCCGAGCGTCGCGACCGGCTCAGCCCGATCAGGCCGATCGCGCCCATCACGGCGGCTCGCACCACGCTGGGCTCGGGCCGGGCCAGCACGACGAAGCCGGCCAGGCCGAGCAGGGCCAGCACCGGTCGCAGCCGCCGGGGCACGCCGACCAGGACGCACAGCCCCAGGACCAGCCCGGTCACGACGGCGACGTTGCTGCCGCTGACGGCGGTCAGGTGGGTCATCCCGGTGGCCCGCATCGCAGCGGTGAGATCGGCGGGGGTGCGACTGGTGTCGCCGATGACCAGGCCGGGAAGCAGCCCCCTCGGGTCTGCGGGTGCGTGGTCGACCGATGCCCGCAGGCCGCTGCGCAGCCGCTCGGCCGCCGCGGCCACCACCCCCGGCGGCGCCAGGATCTCCGGCGGGCCGCTCACCGACAGGGTCGCCACCCGGTCGTCGGCCCGCTCGGTGGGCCCGAGCCGGCCGTGCACCCGAATGGTGGCCCGCCACCCGGGCTCCGCGATCGCCGGGTCGCCGGTGAGCAGCACCGGGGCGCCCGTGGCGCGCCGGATGCCGCGCGCGTCGAGCAGCGTGACGGTCGCCTCGCGCAGCACCACCGGCCGGTCGCCACGCCCGGGCAGCACGACGGGGTCGCCGGTCACCACGGCGACGGCGGTGACGGCCGCCCGATCGGTGGCCAGGGACTCGACGCCACCGCGAGCGCGCAGCACGCCGTGCGCGGTGGCGGCGACCTGGAGCACCACGACCAGGGCGACCGCGAGCACCAACGGACCGAGCAACCCCCAGCGACGCAGGGTGCGGCGGGCCGGCGTGACCGTGACCAGCGCAGCCAGGGTGAGCACCGGTGCCGCGACCAGCACGAGGCGGCCCGTCGGCGCCAGCCCCAGCGCGGCGGCCGCGACGGCCCAGGCCAGCACCGCCGGAGCGAGCAGCCGCAGGTCGGTGGCCTGACGAACCCGACGCGGAGTCGTCGAGGCCCGAGCGCCAGAGCCCTCGGGAAGGAGCCGGCTCACAGCGTCACCAGGGGGCTGAGCTGGGCGAGCAGCTTCTCGCCGATGCCGCTCACCTCGCCGAGCTCGTCGACGCTCGTGAACCGGCCGTGCTCGGTGCGCCAGTCGAGGATGCGCTGGGCGAGCACCGGGCCCACCCCGGGCAAGGTGTCGAGCGCTGCGAGGTCGGCCGTGTTGAGCGGGACCTTCGCACCCGTCGCGCCCCCTGCCCCCGTTCCCCCGGCTCCCGTTCCGCCACCACCGGTGCCGGGCGACGTGACGGGCGGGTCACCGACCGCCGGCACCCGCACCTGCTCGCCGTCGACGAGGACCCGGGCGAGGTTCAGCGCGGACAGGTCGGCCTTGCTCGTCGCGCCCCCGGCGGCCTCGACGGCGTCGGCCACCCGAGAGCCGGCCGGCAGCTGCCGCACGCCCGGGTGCCGCACCCGGCCCACGACGTGCACCACGACCACGGCCGCGAGCGGCACCCCGGCGCCCGCCGTCGACGACACCCCCGGGGATGCCGTCGACGCCGCACCACCGGACGTCACACCGCCCGAGGGCACCCCCGCCGTACCGCCCACCCCGACCGGGACGGCACCGGCCGTCACCCCGGTGGGCCCGGCCCGTGAGCCACCTCCGGGCGCGATGACGGTGCCGCCGTCGGCCGACCGGGCCCACGCCACCCGGAGCCCGAAGACCGCCACCGCGAGCGCCACGACGACGACCACGCCGACCAGCGCGGCCCGCCCCGGCTGCCACCGTGCGCCGACGAACGCCGCGGGCAGCCGCACCCACGCCCGCGGGTGGCGCACCCGCCCGTGCCGCCCGCCGGTCGAGTCGTCGACCGGCGGCACCACCGCCGCGTCGGCACCGACACCCTCACCGGGTCTCGCAGCCGCCAGGTCGAGCTCGGTCGGCACGTACGACCGTGGGCTCGCCCGCAACCGGGCCAGGGCCCGGGGTGACAGCGGTTCGGGAGGGTGACGACGCGGCATCCCCCGAACCTAGGAAGAGGACGAACCCACCTCGGCACCGCGACGGAATCTGTGGACGACCCGGACGTCAGCACGGCCCTGTGGACAGCGCTCGATCAGGCCAGGCGCCGCTTCCACCAGGCCACGATGTTGCGCCGGTGCCGCGACAGCACGAGCACGGCGATGGCCACCAGCCACACCCCGATGACCGGCTCCACGAACGGCACGGCCCCCAGCGCGGCCAGCACCCCCACCACCGCGACCAGCCCCATCGTCACGACCGACGCCTCACCGACGAACGGCACGACGATCTTGACCAGGCCGAACACCACCAGCGCCCCCAGCCCGACGAGCGGCTCGACGGCCAGCACGGTCCCCAGCGCGCAGGCCACCCCCTTGCCCCCGCGGCCGCGCAGGAACGGCGAGAACACGTGCCCGAGCACCACCGAGAAGCCCGCCACCAGCGCCGGCACCGTCCCCATCGTGCGCAGCACGACCAGCGTCGGCAGGTACGCCTTGAGCACGTCGAGCACCAGCACCAGTGCCCCCCACTTGCGGCCCAGCACCCGCCCGGCGTTGGTCGCGCCCGGGTTCCCCGAACCCGAGGCCCGCAGGTCGCGGCCCAGCGCCCGCGCCAGCAGCGTCGCCGGGTTGATCGACCCGATGAAGAAGCAGACGACCGCGACGACCGCGACCTCCACCACGACGAAGAGCACCATGGCTCAGCGCGCCGACGCCGGCACGATCCTGGGCACGACTGCCACGGCCAGCGTGCCCGGCCCGACGTGCGCCCCCACCACGGCGCCCAGCTCGACGACCAGCAGCCCGACGTCCTCCCCGAGCCGCACCCGCAGCCGTTCCGCGAGCCGCTCGGCCCGCTCCGGTGAGTCGAGGTGGTGGATGGCGACGTCCACCCCCGACGCCCCGGCCGGCAGCGCGGTGGCCGCCTCGACCGCGAGGTCCTCGATCCGCGCGATCGCCCGGGTCGACGTGCGCACCCGCTCCAGCGGCACGATGTGCCCGTCGCGCAGCCCCAGGATCGGCTTGATCGACAGGGCCGAGCCGACGAGCGCCCCGGCCTTGCCGATCCGGCCCCCACGGCGCAGGTACTCCAGGGTGTCGACGTAGAACACGACGGTGGATGCCGCGCACGTGGCGCGCACGGCATCCGCCACCTCGGTGGCCGAGGCGCCACCGGCGGCCAGCCGCGCGCCGGTGAGCACGGCGTGGCCCATCGCCATGCCGAGCGCGCGCGAGTCGACGACGGTGACCGGCACCGGCGAGTCCTCGGCGGCGATCGCGGCGCCACCGATCGTGCTCGACATGTCACCGGAGATGTGCACCGAGACCACCGCGTCGGCGCCGGCATCCGCGGCGGCCCGGTACGCCGCGAGGAAAGCCGCGGGCGCCGGCCGCGACGTCGACACCGGGGTGAACGACCGCAGCGCTGCGGCCACCGCGGCGGGGTCGATGTCGACACCCTCGGCGTGCTCGGTGCCCCCCACCACCACGTGCAGCGGCACGACGTGCACCGGCAGTCCCTCGAGGAGGTCGGGCGGGAGGTAGGCCGTGGAGTCGGTGACGAGGGCGGTGCTCACGCGAGCAGGGTAGTGGTCACCGGCCCGCGACCCGGCATCCCGTCACCGCACGACCGCAGGGCGGCCACGAGGCGCGGACGCGGCGCCGACCCAGCCGTCACGCGTTCTGCCGTGCGGCCAGCTTGGCGGCCCGCTCCTCACGCTTCTCGACGAACTTGCTGGCCTCGGCGTCGAGCGCCTTGACCGCCGCGGCGAGCTCGTCGCGGGCCGCCTCGCCGTCGGCGTCGAGCCCCTCGAGCTCCCACACCCCCCACTGGCGCAGCAGCGGGGCGACGATGTCGTCGTGGTGGATGCGCAGGTCGTAGATGCCGGCCATCGCCATCTGCACGGCCTTGCGCCCGAACCCGGGGATGATCGAGCCGGGCATCTGGAAGTCGACCACCTCGTCGGTGATCGCCCGCATCGTCTGCGACGGTGCCAGCTCGAGCGCCGCCTGCACGATGTTGCGGTAGAAGATCATGTGCAGGTTCTCGTCCTTGGCGACCCGGGTGAGCAGCTTCTCGGCGATCGGCTCGTCGGTGAACTTGCCCGTGTTCCGGTGTGACACACGGGTGGCCAGCTCCTGGAACGACACGTAGGCGCACACGTTGAGCAGCGGCTTGTCGCCGGAGTCGTAGCCGGTCTGCATGGTGTCCATCCGGGCGCGCTCGAGCTCGTCGGGGTCGACACCCCGGGTCACCAGCAGGTAGTCGCGGATGCAGAACGCGTGCCGGCCCTCCTCGGCGGTCCAGCGGTTGACCCAGGCGCCCCACGCGCTCTCGCGGCCGAACGCGCGCTCGATCTCGCGGTGGTAGCTCGGCAGGTTGTCCTCGGTGAG
>DASSQL010000314.1:0-2681 GCA_035702525.1 Ornithinibacter sp.
CACCCGGACACCGAGAAGGCGCTGGAGCGCGCGCACGCGCTGGCGACCACCTGGCTGGGCTCCCTCGACGACCGGCCGGTGCCGGCCCGGGCCGGTGCGGACGCCGTGGCGGACGCCCTGGGCCGGGACCTCCCCGACGAGCCGACCGCCGCGGCGGACGTGGTGGACCTGCTCGCGGAGGCCGTCGAGCCGGGCCTGGTGGCCATGCCGTCGGGACGGTTCTTCGGCTTCGTGATCGGCGGCTCCCACCCGGCCGCCCTGGCCGCCGACTGGCTGGTCGGGGCCTGGGACCAGAACGCCGTGCTGCGGCAGGTCACCCCGGGTGTCGCGGCCGTCGAGGAGGTGGCCGGGACCTGGCTCCTCGACCTGCTCGGCCTGCCGCCGGGCAGCGGCGTCGGCTTCGCGACCGGGGCGACCACCGCGAACTTCACGGGGATCGCGAGCGGTCGCGACGCGCTGCTGCGGGCCGCCGGGTGGGACGTGGCGCGCGGGCTCGCCGGAGGCCCCGCCGTGCGGGTGCTGGCCGGGCGGGAGCGGCACGACTCCATCGACCTGGCGCTGCGCTACGCCGGCCTGCCCTCGCCCGAGCTCGTCGACGTCGACGACCAGGGGCGGGTGCGGCCGGACGCGCTCGCGGACGCCCTGCGGGCCGGGTCCGGCGGGCCGACGCTGGTGCTGCTCCAGGCGGGGAACCTGCACTCGGGTGCCAGCGACCCGTTCGACGCGTGCGTCCCGCTCGCGCACGAGCACGGCGCGTGGGTGCACGTCGACGGCGCCTTCGGCCTGTGGGCGGCCGCGGCTCCGGCGTACCGGCACCTCACGGCGGGCGTCGAGGCCGCCGACTCGTGGGCGACCGACGCGCACAAGACGCTGAACGTGCCCTACGACTGCGGGGTGGTCGTGGTGCGGGACCCGGCGGCGCTGACGGCGTCGATGAGCGTGCACGGGGACTACCTGATCCAGGAGGCGGGCGACCCGTTCGGGCGGGTGCCGGAGATGTCGCGGCGTGCCCGCGGCGTGCCGGTGTGGGCCGCGCTGCGGTCGCTGGGGCGGTCCGGGGTCGCGGAGATGGTGGAGCGGATGGGCCGGCACGCGCGCACCTTCGCGGAGGCGATCGCGACCATCGACGGCGCGCAGGTCGTCAACGACGTGGTCTTCACGCAGGTGTGCGCGACCTTCGGCGACGACGAGCGGACCCGCGCGGTCGTCGAGCGGATGCTCGCGGACGGGACCGCGTGGACGAGCGGCTCCCGCTGGCGGGACCGGGCGGTGCTGCGGATCTCGGTCAGCAACGCCGGGACCACCGACGACGACGTGGCCCGCAGCATCGAGGCGCTGCGCCGGGCGGCTACCTGAGCACCGCGTGGTGCAGGTGCACCACGCCGCTGCCGAACCGCCGCTCGCCGAGCAGCTCGAGGTCGAGGTGGACGCCCTGCGGCAGGTACGGCGTGCCGCCCCCGACGACCACCGGGTGCAGGAGCTGGTGGAGCTCGTCGACGAGGCCCGCGCGCAGGGCGGCGGCGGCGAGCGTGGCCCCGCCGACGCTCACGTCCCGGTCGGCGGCGTCGACCAGGGCACGGACGGCCCACGGCTCGAAGGTCCGCTCCAGCCGCGTGCGCGGCGTCGTCACCTCGGCCAGCGTCGCGCTGTAGACGACCTTGTCGGCCTCGCGCCACAGCCGCCCGAAGTCCCGGGCCACCTCCGGCCCCTCGTCCTCGGGCACCGTCTGCCAGACCCGCATGGTCTCGTAGAGCCGGCGGCCGTAGAGGTAGGTGCCGACCCCGCGCTCGAGGTCGTTGACGAAGGCGTGCACCTCGTCGTCGGGTGCGGCCCACTCGAAGGAGCCGTCCGCATCGACGGTGTAGCCGTCGAGCGACGTGATGCCCGCGTAGACCAGCCGTGCCACGGGTCGCTCAGCCGCAGACGGCGCCGTGCGCCGCGGACTGCACGACCTTGGCGTACTTGCCGAGCACCCCGCGGGTGAACTTCGGCTCGAGCGGGGCCCAGCCGTCCTTGCGGGCGGCGAGCTCGTCGGCGTCGACGTGCACGTCGAGCACCTTGTTGGCCACGTCGAGCGTGATCGTGTCGCCGTCGCGCACGAAGGCGATCGGCCCGCCGTCCACGGCCTCCGGGGCGACGTGGCCGACGCAGAGGCCCGTCGTACCGCCGGAGAAGCGGCCGTCGGTCATCAGCAGCACGTCCTTGCCGAGGCCCGCGCCCTTGATGGCGCCGGTGATCGCGAGCATCTCGCGCATGCCCGGCCCGCCCTTGGGGCCCTCGTAGCGGATCACCACGACGTCACCGGCGACGATCTGCCCGGCCTCCAGGGCGTCCATCGCGGCCCGCTCGCCGTCGAAGACCCGCGCGGTGCCCTCGAAGACCGACTCGTCGAAGCCGGCGGACTTCACGACCGCACCCTCGGGGGCCAGCGAGCCCTTGAGGATGGTGATCCCCCCGGTGGCGTGGATCGGCTTCGACAGCTCGCGGATGATGTTGCCGTCGACGTCGGGCGGGGCGATGTCGGCGAGGTTCTCGGCCATCGTCCTCCCGGTGACGGTGAGCGTGTCGCCGTGCAGCAGGCCCGCGTCCAGCAGCGCCTTCATCACGACCGGGATGCCGCCGATCTTGTCGACGTCGTTCATCACGTAGCGGCCGAACGGCTTGAGGTCGCCGAGGTGCGG
>DASSQL010000315.1:0-3630 GCA_035702525.1 Ornithinibacter sp.
ACCAGGGCCTCGGGGTCGACGGGTGACAGCGGCAGGGTCAGGTCGGGCGTGCCGAGGTCGAGGTCGCGGGCGACGCGCGTGACGTGCGCGGCCACCTCCGGGTAGTCCCCCGCCTCGACGATCCTGCGGCGCGGGCTGGGCGCGATGTTGGAGCCCGGGTCGGCCGCGGCGGCGCGTAGCCCGGGGATGTCGCCGAAGCGCTGCAGCAGGGTGGCCGCGGTCTTCTCCCCGATCCCGCTCACGCCCGGCAGCCCGTCCGACGCGTCGCCGCGCAGGGCCGCGAAGTCGGCGTACTGGTGCCCGTGGATGCCGTACTTCTCCTGCACGACGGAGTTGGTGACCCGTTCGTGCCGGCCGACACCCCGCGCGATGTAGAGGACCCGCACCTCGGCGTCGTCGTCGACGAGCTGGAACAGGTCGCGGTCGCCGGTGACCACGTCGACGGGCATCCCCGCGTCCCGCGAGAGGGTGCCGATCACGTCGTCGGCCTCGTAGCCGTCCGCGCCGACCACCGCGATCCCGAACGCGGCGAGCACGTCGCGGATCACCGGCACCTGCGCCTCCAGCGGGTCGGGCACCTCCTCGACGTCCGGCCCGCCCGCGACGACGTACTCGACCCGGTGCGCCTTGTAGGACGGGATCAGGTCGACCCGCCACTGGGGCCGCCAGTCGTTGTCCCAGCAGCAGGCGAGGTGGGTGGGGGCGTACTCCCCCACCAGCCGCGAGATGAAGTCGAGCAGCCCGCGCACGGCGTTGACGGGGGTGCCGTCGGGGGCCTTGAACGAGTCGGGGACGCCGTAGAAGGCACGGAAGTACATCGAGGCCGTGTCG
The DNA here is from genome assembly GCA_035702525.1 of Ornithinibacter sp. Classification (GTDB taxonomy): domain Bacteria; phylum Actinomycetota; class Actinomycetes; order Actinomycetales; family Dermatophilaceae; genus Fodinibacter. Next base: position 832 of record DASSQL010000315.1, read on the forward strand.
AGCAGCATGAGGCGGGTCACGCGCCGAGTCTCGCATGAGCGACCCGCCGCTCCCGACGGTTAGGGTGTCGCTCGTGGAAGACCTCGACCGGCGCATCCTGACGCTCCTCGCCACCGACGGGCGGATGTCGTTCACCGACCTCGGCAAGGCCACGGGCCTGTCCACGTCAGCCGTCCACCAGCGGGTCAAGCGGCTCGAGCAGCGCGGCCTCATCAAGGGGTACGGCGCGACGATCGACTACGACCAGGTCGGAAAGCCGCTCACCGCGTTCATCTCGATCCGGCCGATCGACCCCTCGCAGCCCGACGACTCGCCGGAGCGGCTCTCGGGGATCTCCGAGATCGAGAGCTGCTGGTCCGTGGCCGGCGACGAGTCCTACATCCTCAAGGTCCGCGTGAGCGCGCCCACCGACCTCGAGAACCTGCTGGCCCGCGTGCGCGCGGCCGCGAACGTGTCGACGCGGACCACGATCGTGCTGTCCACGCCCTACGAGAGCCGGCCCGTCAACTAGACGGTCACGCTCGGCCGCTGCGCCGGAAGCGCCCCGCCCAGCGCCGTGTCGCTGCGCATCGCGGCGGTCAGCCGGTTGGCCAGCGCGAGGGTGACGTCGAGCGAGGACAGACCGACCGAAAGCTCGTCGTACAGCACGGCGTCGGTGACCCGCGGCAGGTTCGCCAGCACCGCCAGGTGCGCGTTGCTGGCCGCCCCGCGCAGCATCTCGACGGCGGCCATCAGCTCGAGCCGGCTGCGGGTGCGCCGGATCACCAGCAGCACCTGCGCCACCTCCAGCAGCGTGTGGCAGGTGTCCACGAGGGTCGCGGTGGTGCGGATGGTGCCGGTGAACGACGTGGCCAGCACGCGCGCGCGGCGGACCGGGTCGACCCCGGGGTGCAGCGCCTCGTCGGCGCGGCGGGCCAGCACCGAGACGTCCTCGTCGAGCAGCCGGGCCAGGTCGGCGAGCACCAGGGCCTGGTAGCGCGCGCTGCGCACCGTGTCGTACGTCGACCGGGTCAGCCCCGCACGGTCGTCGGCCACCCGCGCGAGGATCTCGGCCGCGGAGGCGACCTGTCGGAAGGGGTGGAACACCTCGTCCCGGAGGACGAACTGGTCGATCCAGCTCGTGCGAGCCGCGTCGTGGGACACCTGAGAACTCCCTGCACCGTCGCCGGGCCCACCATGCCCGGCGACCAGACAGAGTAGGGCATTCCGTCCCGGGGCCGACCGGTGGGTAGGAGGTCAGTCGGAGACGGAGGAGTAGGCCACCACCCCGCGCCGCAGGGCTTCCGAGGCGGCCCGGGCGACGCCGCGCAGCGGGGTGTCGGCCGCGGCCGAGGCGACCTGGTCGGTGAGGTCGAGCAGCTGCTTCATCCAGCGCACGAAGTCGCCCGCGGCCAGGTCGGTCTCCGACAGCACCTCGTCGAGGGTGGCGCCCTCCGCCCAGCGGTAGGCCGCCCATGCGAAGCCCAGGTCGGGCTCGCGCAGGAAGTCGAGCTTGTGCTCGCGCTCCAGGGCGTCGAGGTCGGCCCACAGGGACACCGTCTCGGCGAGCACCTGCTTGACCCGGCCGCCCGGGAGCCGGGGCGCAGCCGCGTCGTCGGCGCGCCGGGCCTCGAACACCAGCGCCGACAGCGCGGCCGCGAGCTCGCTGGGCGCCAGGTCCTCCCACAGTCCGTGCCGCAGGCACTCGGCGGCGACCAGGTCCATGTCGGTGTAGATCCGCATCAGCCGCGCGCCGGTGGGCGTGACCTCGTCGTCCTCGAGGTACCCGAGCGCGGTGAGCACCTCGCAGACCCGGTCGAACTGCCGGGCGATGGTGTTGGTGCGCTGCTCGATGCGTCGCTGCAGCGTGCGGGCGTCCCGCTCCAGCTTGTGGTGGCGCTCGGCCCACCGGGCGTGGTCCTCGCGGTCGGAGCAGCCGTGGCACGGGTGCGCGCGCAGCTCGGCCCGCAGCCGGGCGATCTCCTTCTCCCCCTCGAGCTCCTGGCGCGGACGCCGCCCCGGCCGGTCGCCACCGGACCTCCGCGGCGGTGTGAAGCCCTGGGTCCGGGCCCGCAACGACGAGGCCAGGTCCCGGCGCGACTGCGGGTTGCGGCCGTTGAAGGTCCGCGGGATCCGCATCCGCGTGAACGGCTCGACCGGCACCGGGAAGTCGACCATCGAGAGCCGGCGGGCGTTGCGGTCGGCGGTGAGCACGTAGGGTCGCGGGCCGTCCCGGTCCGAGCGCATGCCCGGGTCGATGACCACCGCCATCCCGGCGAACTTCCCGGCGGGCACCTCGATCACGTCCCCGGGCCGCAGCGCCTCCAGGGAGGCGACGACCTCGTCCCGCCGGTCGGCCTTGCGGGCCCGGGCCTGCGCGTTCTCCGCGTCGCCGAGCCGCCGGCGCAGGGCCGAGTACTCCATGAAGTCGCCGAGGTGGCAGGTCGCGGCCTCGGCGTACCCGTCCAGCGCCTCCTCGGCCTTGCGGAGCTGCCGGGCCAGGCCGACGACCGCCTTGTCCGCCTGGAACTGCGCGAACGAGGACTCCAGCAGCTCCCGGGCGGTCTGCCGGCCGACCTGGTGCACGAGGTTGACCGCCATGTTGTACGACGGGCGGAAGGACGACTTGAGCGGGTAGGTGCGGGTCGAGGCGAGCCCGGCCACCGCCTTGGGGTCGAACCCCTGCTGCCAGAGCACCACCCCGTGCCCCTCGACGTCGATGCCGCGGCGCCCGGCCCGGCCGGTGAGCTGGGTGTACTCCCCCGGCGTGATGTCCGCGTGGGTCTCGCCGTTCCACTTCGACAGCTTCTCGATCACCAC
>DASSQL010000316.1:0-11648 GCA_035702525.1 Ornithinibacter sp.
ATCGGCTCGGGGCGGTTCCGGTCCACCGACACCAGGAACCGTTGACCCCAACCTGACCAGGATCCAGGCACGAAATGGGACCTTACAGTGATCCAGTTGCCGGATCTAGCGTCACGTCATGCCCGCTCCACCCGGTGCACCACGAACGGCGCCGCCCCTCGTCTCCGTCCCGCTGCTGGCATGGTTCGCCGTCTCCTTCTGCGCCCTGCTGAGCTTCTACCTGCCGCTGTCCGTGGTGCCGTCGGACCTGGTTGCCCGCGGTGCCGGGCCGGTCGCAGCCGGGTGGGTCATGGCGGTCCTGGTCCTGCACGCGGTGGCGGCGGAGCTGCTGGCCCCCCGGATCGTCGTCCACACCGGGCCCGCGGTCCTGGCCGCCACGGGCCTGGTGCTGATGGCACTGTCCGCGATGGGGGTGGCCCGCTTCTCGGCCGTGCACGTCGTGCTCGTGCTCACGGCCGTCCGCGGCATCGGATTCGGCCTGGTGGTGGTGGTCGTCGCCGCCCAGATCGCGAGGCTGCTGCCGTCCGAGCGCCGCGGCGAGGGCCTGGGCTGGGCCGGAGTGGTGGCCGGCGTGCCTGCCGTGGCTGGCCTTCCACTCGGCCTCTGGGTCGCAGACCGGTACGGTGCGGCGACGGCCAGCGCGGCCGCGGCCCTCGCCGCCGCCGTGGGGACGGCCGCCACCCCCTGGGCCCGCCGCGGGGCACCGCTGGTCGCCGGTGGCGACTCTGTGCACCTGGCCGGCCCGCGGGTGCTGGTCGCGGCCCGCCGCCCCCAGCAGCGCCGCCCCGCCACGGTGTTCCTGGCTGTCGTGGCGAGCACCGGCGTGCTCATCGCATTCCTACCGAGCCTGGCGCTGGTGACACCGCGACTCGCGGGCTTCGCCATCCTGGTTCACTCCGTGTGCGCGACCGCCACCCGGCTGTTCGCCGGCCTGCACGGCGACCGCCACGGTCATCGCAGCTGGCTCTGGTTCGGGTTGCTCGGATCCGGGGCTGGCTTCGTCGCACTGGCGTTCAGCCCCTCGCCGGTGCTCCTCGTGCTCGCGATCGCCCTGTCCGGCGCAGCCTTCGGCGCGGCGCAGAGCGCCAGCCTCACCCTGATGTTCGAGGACGGCGGCCCCCACGACCTGCCCGCGGTCAGTGCGCTCTGGAACGCGAGCTACGACCTCGGGCTCGGGCTCGGCCCACTGCTGTTCGGCATGGTGTTGGTGCACACCTCCTCGTCGGTCGCCCTGATGCTCGTGGTCTGTGTCCTGGCGGCATGCGTCCCGGCGGCACGTGGCCGCCACAATGGAGCGCATGCTCGGTGACCGGTGGGGTGCGAGGGATGACGAGACGAGTCGCCGCTACCCCTGTGACGACCTCGTCAGCGATCCGGCCCTCGAGGCGTGGCGTGCGGTGGACATCGCTGCGCCGGCGAACGCGGTCTGGCCCTGGGTCACCCAGGTCCGAGTGGCCCCGTACTCCTACGACTGGATCGACAACCTGGGTCGCCGCTCACCTCGCGAGCTGCTGCACCTGCCCGAGCCCCGGGTCGGCGACAACTTCACCAGCACGGGCGGGCGGCCACTGGGCCGGATCGTCTCGCTCGACCCCGGTGTGCAGCTGACCGGCACCATCATGGGTGCGTTCATGTCGTACGTCCTGGAACCCAGGGGTGACTTCGGCACGCGCCTGCTCCTCAAGGTCGTCATGCAGTCAACGCGCTTCCCGGTCGCGCTGTCCGTGGGCGACCTGGTCATGGCTCGTCGCCAGCTGCTCACCATCAAGCGCCTGGCCGAGCGCGACTCACCCGAGGCCCCGAGCGGCGGCTGACAGGGGTCGCCATCCGTGGACGTGGGTGGTCATGGCAGCTCGTCATCCTCGCGGGCGATTGGCTCGCTGCTCGGCGGGTAGGACGGCGGAACCCAGCCCCCTACTGAAGGAGCGCACATGTCGGACGACGAGAAGGTCGCCAAGGACCTCGTGGAGACGCTGAAGGACGGCCAGCGAGGTTTCGCCACGGCTGCCGAGAAGCTGCAGGACGGAGACCACCCCCAGTGGGCCACGACCTTGCAGCGCCTGTCCGAGCAGCGCGCCGGCTTCCGACGCGAGATCGTCGCCCTGGGCGACGAGTACGGCGACGACGTCGACGAGAGTGGTTCCGCCACGGCGGCCCTTCACCGAGGGTGGATCTCCCTCAAGGACGCTCTCACCGGTGACGACGCCGGCAGTGTCCTGGGAGCCGCCGTCACGGGTGAGGACCACGCGGTGTCCGAGTACGAGAAGGCCCTGGAGCACGACCTCAGCGGTGGCTTCCGAGCGGTCGTGACCCGACAGCACGCCGCTGTCGTCGCCGCCCGGGACGAGGTCAAGGCCCTCCAGCTCGCCGACTGACCCCGCGCGTCCGGTCTCGATGACCGGGTCCGGACTGCGCACGAACGCCCCTTCGAGGACCCCGCGCCCTCGGAGGGGCGTTCGTGCGCCCCACCCGAGGTGCCGTGGGTGCGCGTCACCCGGGTCTGGCTGGGTAGGTCACTGACAGCCGGTCGGATCCAAACCGAGTGTCCCGTCGGTGAGGTGCCTCCGCGAGCGCGTTCTGATCAGCGGGCTCCCGGGGGCGCCGGCCCCGGGATGGAACCGAGCCCGTCGGCATCGTCGGGCGTTGTGTGGGTAGAGGACGTGTGGGCGCCGGTCAGGTGCCCGGCGCGCAGCTCAGTCGGCGCGTCCAACAGCGGGATCAGGGTCTCGGACCCGAAGAGGAGTGCCCCACATGCTCACCACCATCATCGTCACCGTGATCCTGGGTGCGATCATCGGTTTCCTGGCACGGCTCGTCCTGCCCGGCCGACAGGACATCTCCACCCTCATGACCGTGGTCCTCGGCATCGTCGGCGCACTCATCGGCAGCTGGTTGTGGACCGGTGTCTTCGACAAGGGCAACACCCCCGGCATCGACTGGATCGCCCTTCTCCTGGGCGTGGTCGTTGCCGCCGTGCTGATCGTCATCTACGAGCGCGTGGTCGCCGGTCGTCGGACGACCACTCGGGTCTGACCCACGACGCACACGGCCCCGTCCCCACCTGGGGACGGGGCCCCGGGTCAGGTCTCGTACTTCGTCCACTTCCCCTCGGAGACGACCTCGACCGAGCCGTCGACGACCTGGATGGCTGTCTGTTCGTCGATGGCGTACGCCGGTCCGCCGATGTCGGCTGCCCATCGGTCCGCGTGAGCCAGGGTGTTGGTGGGGAAGGCGTCCAGGTGCGGGAAGATCGAGAAGTCGACCACCCCCAGGGTCCGGTCGTCCGGCGCGGAGGCCCACTCGACGAAGTACGTCCCGATCCGGGGTGTCAACACCATGCTGCCCGCACTGACTCCCACCCAGACGGTGTCGGGGAGCGTCGGCAGCAGGTCGGCCAGGCCGGACTCGCGCATCCAGTGACACAGGTACGTCGCGTCGCCGCCGTCGACGAGGAGCACGTCCGCCTCCTGGACCCAGGGCACCCACCGCTCGGCGCCGATGGTGGGCAGCGCGGTGAGCTCGAGGACGCCGAGCGAGGCCCAGCCCAGGCCGGAGAACTGCTGCCAGTCGGGCTTGGCAGCCACGAACCCCTGCACCGATGTGGGGCCACACCTCGGGTGGCCCCACTGTGCGGTCGGGATGCAGAGGGCGCGAGAGGCTTCGATCGGCTTGCCGAGGAGCCGCGCGAGGGCCGCGTGGATGCTGGGGTTCGTGACGCCCCCCGAGGTGAGCAACAACTTCATGACGCCTCCGGAATCGCGCGCGGAACCAGGCGACGGCGTTCGGTCACCGCGGGGTGCTCCTCGTCGATGGTGGGCGTGGGGTCCGGAGCCATGCTCACATCCTCTGCCCACCATGGCCCTGGCGCCTGCTCGGGATCGTCGTCACGGTGTCCGCGGAGACGTCAGCGCTGCGTGGACGAACGGCGGAGATGGAACGATCGCGCACATGGGTGCTCCCGACGACGTCTACACGCATGGCCACGCGGAGTCGGTTCTCCGATCCCATCGGTGGCGAACCGCGCAGAACTCGGCCGGGTACCTGCTCCCGCGGATCCGGGAGGAGTCCCGGATCCTCGACGTGGGTTGTGGGCCCGGCACCATCACCCTCGACCTCGCGCGACTGGCGACCGCGGGGTCCGTCGTCGGCACGGATCGGTCCGAGGCCGTCATCCGCGAGGCCCGCGCCGGTGCCCGGCAGGCCGACGTGACGAACGTCGAGTTCGTCGTGGGGGACGTGTACTCCCTGGACCACGACGCCGGCGCGTTCGACGTGGTCCACGCCCATCAGGTGCTGCAACACCTCAGTGACCCCGTCGCAGCCCTTCGCGAGATGGGCCGGGTCTGCGCGCCCGACGGCCTCGTCGCGGTCCGCGACAGCGACTACTCGGGCTTCACCTGGTTCCCGGCCGTGCCCGAGCTCGATGAGTGGCTCGACCTGTACCGGGAGGTCGCTCGCGGGAACGGCGCGGAGCCCGATGCGGGTCGTCGCCTGAAGAGCTGGGCTCGGGCCGCGGGGCTCGAGGTGGTCTCGTCGACGGCCGGGGTCTGGTGCTTCTCCTCGTCGGACGACGTGGCGTGGTGGGGCGGGATGTGGGGCGAGCGGGTGGTCGGCTCCGGCATGGCGGAGCAGGCCGTGGCGCGAGGGCTGGCCGGCGCCGAGGACCTCGAGAGGATGGCGCACGGTTGGCGGCGCTGGGCCGAGTCACCGGAAGCGTGGTTCGCGGTCCTCCACGGCGAGCTGCTCTGCTCCCCGGGGACCAAGGCCTGAGTCGCGCCCCTTCAGGGCCTAGCGTGGCCCTGTGAGACGCACTCGGCTCCACCTCGCCGTTGCCGGGGTCCTCCTCGTCGCCGCGGGACTGTTCGTGCCGCTGCCGCCCGGTGCGCAGTGGACCGCCCACCTCCTCGTGGGTTGGGTCGTCGGGGCGCTCGCCTTCTGCATCCCCGTGCTGCGGATGGCCTTCCGGCTCGACGCGTCCGCGACCGCCGACGTGCTCGAGGGCGCCGAGGGTGGGCGAACCGAGACCGACGTCATCGTCGTCATCGCCGCCATCGCCAGCCTCGGTGCCGTGGCCCTGATGCTGCTCGGCAAGGGCAGCGGGGGCGCCGCCTCCGGCCGGGTCTTCGAGGGGCTCCTCAGCGTGCTCGCCGTGGGTGCGGGCTGGCTGGCCGTGCACTCGATCTACATCCTGCGCTACGCCCGGCACTACCTCGTCAACGAGCCCGGCTGCATCGACTTCAACTGCGATGACCCGCCGAGGTTGTCCGACTTCGCGTACCTGTCGTTCACCCTCGGCATGACCTACCAGGTCTCGGACACCGACCTGAAGACGCCGGCGGTGCGGCACCTCGTGCTGCGGCACACCCTGCTCTCCTACGTGTTCGGGACCGTGATCGTCGCCGCCACGATCAACCTCGTCGTCGGGCTGGCCAGTGCGAACTGAGGTCCCGGGTGGTAGGCATGGGCAGTGCCCGCTCGGTCGGTCGGCCGGTGAGCAGGGAAGGGTGGTGTCCCATGGAGGTCCGTGAGCTCGGTCATCTCGTGCTGTACGTGCGTGACCTGGAGCGGTCGACCCACTTCTACCGCGACGTGCTCGGCTGGCGTTCGCTGCAGGACCCCGACGAGGAGCTCGCGTTCCCCGCCGTGGCCTTCAGTGCCCCGTCCGGGCGCACGCATCACGAGCTGCTGCTCATCGAGGTCGGCGAGGACGCGGCGCCGATGCCCGCGGGGCGTCGTCTCGGTCTCTACCACTTCGGGCTGAAGGTGGGGGACAGCGACGACGAGCTGCGCGAGGCCCTGGCGTCCCTGCGTGCTCACGGGGTGCCCGTCCTCGGCGCGAGCGATCACACCGTGACCCACAGCCTCTACATCGCCGATCCCGACGGCAACGAGATCGAGCTGTACATCGACGTGGCAGGTGTCGACTGGCGCAACGACCCGAGCCTGCTCATGTCCCCGGTCAAGCCGCTGAAGCTGTAGCTCCCCCCATCCGTCTCCTGGCGGTGGGCGGAAGCCAGTCGGTCGGCGTCGCGCTCGGGAAGGAAGCCCGAGTCCCGACGACAGTCGTGGCAGACCGCGACCGCTCGTCGGCCGAGGTGGACGACCTCGATGAGATGCGGATGGCAGGCCTCGTCACCGTGGTGGTGGTGGTCGCGTCGATGGGCCGCGTCGACGGTGCAGGCGGCCACCGGATCGGGCTGGGTGTGTGGTGAGTCGAACATCGGGTCCGCCCCTTCCGGAGGTGGTGTCTCTGCATCGACCGAACGAGGTTGACTCTGGCAGAACGACCTTTGAGCGTCCTTTGGCGACGTGTGCGCTCGGTGCGGTGAGCGGATCTCCTGGCGATGTCGTGGGCGGTGGGACCACGAGCGACGAGGCAGCTCCGTGCTGACCCGGAGCCGATGATCGGCGCTGGCCCCGATGCCGGCCGTCGACTCCGGACCCGACAGTGAGAGGAGGCGTTGAGAGGTGCAGCAGACGCCACGCGGCGGGGTGGTGACCACGACGCGGTCTTCGATGGAAACGAAGGTAGGGATGACGGATGGCTACGTTGGGCATTGAGGGTCCGTTCGAGCAGGAGCAGCCGCTGGCCCCGGGTGAACTCGTCTGGGTGCAGCTGGGCGAGCGCGACGGGTACCGGGACTGTGCGGTGGCGGTCACCGCAGCGGGGTCGGGGGACGAAGGTGGCACCTACGTCCTTCGGGTCGAGGACGTGGCCGTGACCTGCGTCCACACGTGGGACGGAGACATCGACTACTCGGCGTGGCACCTCGGCTGCAACGTCCGCAACGTCGGCGACGTCGCGGTCCAGCGCTGGTGGGTCACGGTCGGAGTGGTCCACGTCTAGGTGGTGACCCTGGGGCGGCCGCGGACCACGCCGAGGGCCGGTTCTGCTGAGCAGCCGACAAGATCGCGTCAAGATGCACGGTGTCGCGCGACAGCAGTGGTTGATTTGCGACGTGACGAAGTCGCGTGGGCATCGACCCTCGATCTCGAACGGCCCAGGTGACCCACCCGCCGGCTCAGGGGCGCACCGGGCCGAGACCTCGGCGGCGCTCGTGGGCCGGCCCACCGTGCACGAACCGAACCCCTCGGGGCACGGAACGGCGCGACGCGTCCTGGTCCTGGGCGCCCTGGGCGTGGTGTTCGGGGACATCGGCACCAGCCCCCTGTACGCCATGCAGACCGTGTTCAGCCTCGATGGCGGCATCGTCGATCCCACGCGGGACAACGCCCTCGGCGTGGTGTCGACCATCGTGTGGGCCATCACGCTGATCGTCTCGGTGAAGTACGTGATGTTCGTGCTGCGCGCCGACAACGACGGCGAGGGCGGCGTGCTGTCACTCGCGTTCCTGGCTCGGCGGTCGGTGCGACCCGGCGGCAAGCGCTTCCGGCTGGTGATGATCCTGGGCATCCTGGGCGCCGCCCTCTTCTACGGCGACTCCCTCATCACCCCCGCGATCTCGGTGATGTCGGCGATCGAGGGCCTGGAGGTGTCCCAACCCGGGCTGCGCGAGTGGGTCGTACCGCTCGGGATCGCCGTCATCACCGCGCTGTTCGTCGTCCAACGCCACGGCACCGACCGGGTGGGCAAGCTCTTCGGGCCCGTCATGGTGGTCTGGTTCCTGGCCCTGGCCGCCCTCGGGCTGCCGCACATCGTCGCCTACCCCGAGGCGCTGTGGGCGCTCAGCCCGCACCTGGCACTCCAGTTCGCCCTGGCCCACCCGCTGGTCAGCTTCCTCGCGCTGGGCGCCGTCGTCCTGTCCATCACCGGCGCCGAGGCGCTCTATGCCGACATGGGCCACTTCGGGCGCCCGGCCATCGCCACCGGCTGGTTCTGGCTGGTGTTCCCCAGCCTGACCATCAACTACCTGGGCCAGGCCGAGCTGATCGCCAAGGACCCCACCACGGCCGTCCGGCCCTTCTTCTACCTGGCGCCCACCTGGGCGACGCTCCCGCTGGTGCTGCTGGCCACCGCCGCCACCGTGATCGCCTCCCAAGCGGTCATCTCCGGGGCCTTCTCGGTGTCCCGACAGGCCGAGCGCCTCGACTTCCTCCCGCGGCTGACGGTGCGGCAGACCTCCCAGCACGAGGGCGGGCAGATCTACGTCCCGGTCGTGAACTGGGTCCTGTACGCCGGGGTCATCGTGCTCATGGTCACCTTCCGCAGCTCCGAGCACCTGGCCGTCGCGTACGGCCTGGCCGTCACCGCCACCCTGTGCCTGACGACCTGCCTGTTCCTGGTCTACGCCGACGCCGCGCTCGGCTGGAAGCCGTGGCAGCTGGGCGCGTTCGGGGTCACGTTCCTGTGGATCGAGCTCAGCTTCGTGGCCGCCAACGCCACCAAGATCACCCACGGCGGCTGGCTACCGATCCTGATGGCCACGATCATCGCCTTCGTCATGCTCACCTGGGGCAAGGGTCAGCAGCTGGTCAAGGCGCGCCGGTACAAGGTGGAACGCCCGCTCGCCGAGTTCCTCGACCAAGCACACTCGGGGAACCTGCACCGCGTCCCGGGCACCGCGGTGTTCCTGCACACCAGCGACGACACCACGCCGCTCTCACTGCGCGAGAACATCGACTTCAACAAGGTCCTGCACCGCAACGTCATCATCACCAACAACATCCGGATGAACGTCCCGCACGTCCCCGACGAGGAGCGCGTCAGCGTCGACGACCTCGGTGACCAGTGGGACGGCATCTGCCTGGTCCGGCTTCGCTACGGCTTCGCCGACGAGCAGGACATCCCCGCCGGCCTGGCCCTGGCCGGGCAGAGCCCCGACCTGTCCTTCGACCCGGACACCGCGCTGTACTTCCTCTCCCGGGTCTCGGTGCACGCCAGCCCACGGCCGGGCATGTCCCGCTGGCGCAAGCGGGTCTACATCGCGATGTCCCACAACGCCGCCGATCCCACCCAGTACTTCCACCTCCCCATCGACCGCACTGTCGTCGTCGGCGCCCAGCTCTTCTTCTAGGCGCGTCGCGCATCCACGGGGCGGGCGCTAGAGCAGCCCGGCGGCCACGAGACCTCGACGCAGTGCGTCGACCTCACCGGGGTCGAGCTCGACGAGCGGACCGCGGACCCGGCGGTTGTCCAGCACCCCGACGAGCTGCAGTGCAGCCTTGGCCGTGGTGGCGCCGTAGCTCGGTACGCCCATGACGGCATCGCACGCGGGCTTGAGCCTGAGGTGCAGCCTCAGGGCCTCGGCATGTTCGCCGGCCACAAAGGCGTCGAGCATGTCGTGCAGGTCTCGACCGGCGACGTGCGAGACGACGCTGACCAGGCCCACCGCGCCGTAGGCGAGGTAGCCGAGCGCGTGGGACTCGTCGCCCGTGTAGACCGCGTACCCGAGATCGGTCAGCACGGCGGCCGCCGGGGCGTCGGCGACGGAGTGCTTGACCGCGACGACGGTCTCGATGTCGCGCGCCGCGCGGTAGGTCTCCGTGCTGATCGGGATGCCGGTTCGCCCGGTCACGTCGTACAGCATCACCGGAACGTCCGTGGCGGTCGCGACGGCCCGGAAGTGCGCGAGCACTCCGGCCGGGCTCGGTTTCGAGTAGTACGGGGTCACGAGCAGGAGGCCGTCGGCGCCGATCCGGGCTGCCTGCTGGGCGAGCTCGACCGAGTGGGCGGTGCTCGCCGTGCCCACTCCGGCCACGACGGCCACCGTGTCCCCAACCGCGTCCTTCACCGCCGACAGCAGGTCACCGCACTCGTCGGCGGACGTCGTCGGTGACTCACCCGTCGTCCCGGACACGACGATCCCGTCACTGCCGTTGTCGGCCAGGTGACGAGCCACTCGCACGGCGGCCTCGAGGTCGACTCGCCCGTCCGGCGCGAAGGGGGTCACCATCGCCGTCAGCAACCGTCCGAAGGGCGCATCAGCAGGCATGGGGGCACGGTATAGGGAGTGCAGGCCGGTGTCGCTCACCGGTCGCGCGGTGCGGGGCGGCGTCGACGACGGTGACCGCGCGCCCAGCGGACGGCTTCGCTGCCGGCCGCCACCGCGGCGACGGTCAGGGTGATGGCAGCAAGTGCCAGGTCCGCCTTGTCGTGATCGCGTATCCGCATGCCTGCCCTGTGCCCGAAATCGCTGGTCGTACACCCTCCAGTGCCCGGGCCCGTGCCCGCGTCCGGGCCCCGGTTCGCGACGGACCTGGCCTCACGCCACCCAGGAGGCGAAGGTGGAGTACCCGTCCGCCGCCGTCTCCTGGCGGTGGTCGGACGCAAGGCGGTCGGCGTCGCGCTCGGGAAGGAAACCGGAGTCCCTGCCACAGTCGTGGCAGACCACGACGGCACGTCGGCCCAGGTGGACCACCTCGATCAGGTGAGGGTGGCAGGCCTCGTCACCCTCGTGATGGTGATCGCGTCGATGGACCGCGTCGACGGTGCAGGCGGCCACCGGGTCGGACTGTTCGTGTGTCGAGTCAAGCATCGGGACAGCCCTCCGGTGGTCGTGTGTCTGCTTCCATGGAACAGCCGTCCGACCGCTGTGGGTAGTCGGGCGTTGGGCTGCACCCCCTCGACGAACGGAGGAGCGTCAATCGGGTGATCGCCTCACCCGGCCCGGCCGACCGGCCCTGCTCTGCGACGGGCGGGAACGCCGTCGGACTCAGCCTTGGGGGTCGGCACCCGCTCGGACTGTGCGCTCCAGACTCAGATACCGCACCGGCGTGCCGAGCGACTCCGCGTAGGCGATCTCCCGCTGGGTCGACTCACCCACGTAGCCGCCCGGATCGATGATGTACACCTCGTCGGCCATGCGGATCTTCTGGAAGTGCACGCCGCCGAGCCGCCCCTTCAGGTCCGAGCTGTCGGCGGCCCAGTCGTAGCCCGGCAGGTCGGGGAGGCTGAACATTCCGAGGCTGATCACGACGCATCCTTCCAGCGTGAGCCGCTGGTTGACCTCCGCGAACTCAGCCTCGAACCTGGTCGAACCGCAGAGCGTGATGACCTTCGCAACGCCCTCGGCGGACTGCGGCGCCTGCTGGTCCTCCATGGCATTCATGATCGCTGAACGGCAGGCCGGTTCGCACGTCATGCCCAGCGTGGGTGGACCAGCCGGTGACGGCGCAGCCATCGCCCCGGACGGCGCTTCGGGCCGCACGTCTACGTGGTCACGACCACCGAGTAGCTGCCGGAGGCGCAGCCGGTCACCTGCCAGCCGCCGTCGACCCGGGTCGCGTTGGCATCCGCGACACCGGTGGTCTCCAGGTTGGGGCGGGCGTCGCCGGGCACCCAGATGTCGAGCCGGCAGTTGACGTCGGGGTCGTCGAGGGTCGCGGTGAACCTCAAGTCGGAGCCGCCTGAGACCAGCGAGTTCAACCGACCCGGGAACGCGCGCGGGTAGGCCCGGCTGAGTGGCGTCGCGAAGGCGTCCGGTGGCGGGCTCAGCCGGCCGGTGCGGCAGTCGATCGAGACGAAGTTGCCGCTGCTCTGCGCGTCGTCACCGGTCTCCGGGGAGCCGCAGCCCTGACGCCACACCCAGAACGCGCCGCCGACGCCCAGCCGGTCCTGGGCGGCGACGAACCGCTGCACCTTCGCGCCGTCGACGGCCGGGTCGCCGAACCAACCCCACTCGCCCAGCCACAGTGCGGCACCGTACGACTTCGCCGCCTCCGCCGACATGGCCAGGTTGCGCTCGATC
>DASSQL010000317.1:0-8561 GCA_035702525.1 Ornithinibacter sp.
AGCCGGACCCGCTCCACGTGCGCCGGGCCGTACTCGGCCCGCGTGCGGCTCGTGGCCTCGCCGGGCATGAGCAGGCCCTCGCGCAGGTAGTACTTGACGGTGGGCAGCGGCACGCCGCTCGCCTGCGAGAGCTCGGAGATGCGCATCGGATCGATTACCCCTTGACATCGGATAGTGCTGCTGTCCAGTATGGTGCACCAGTAGATACCAAGACTATCCAAAGGAGCCGGCCATGGTCGAGCGACTCACCCACTCGTACGACGGGCCGCTGGCCGTCTTCCTCATCGGCCTGCGCATCCACCAGCCCTGGCGGATCGGCGTCGTCGGCCAGGCGGTGCGGGCGATGCCCCGGATGATCGTCGAGCTCGAGCAGAACAAGGCCGCCGCCGAGCGGGGCGAGGCCGAGTCGCTGGGCTACCTCGGCAGCCGGTCGACGGTGCACCTCACCGGCACCACGATGATCCAGTGGTGGCGCAGCACCGACGACCTCTACGCCTACGCCGCGGCCCCCGACCACCAGCACCGGCCGGCCTGGAGCGAGTTCTACAAGGTCGCCCGCTCCGCGCCGAGGGCGGTCACCATCTGGCACGAGACGTACGCCGTCGAGCCCGGTGGCGCCGAGAGCGTCTACGCCGGCGCGAAGCCGTTCGGGCTCGGGGCCGTCGCCGGCACCGTCCCGGTCTCGCGCCGCGGCGAGCACGCGCGCGACCGGATCGGCAAGCGCGCGGCATCCTGACGCTCTGCCGTCGCTCAGCGGCGCCGACCACGGCGTCGACGAGAGGGTCAGGCGGTGGCGCGCAGCAGCGAGGCCCAGGCGCACACGCGCGAGTCGATCTCGCTGTCACCGGTGGCCGCGTGCACCAGCCAGGCGTCGGCGAGGTCCTCGGCGACGGGCCAGCGGTTCTCCCACGTCACGAGCCGCTCGGCCAGCAGGTCGAACACGTCGTCGCACAGCACCGGCGCGAAGACCGTGACCGGCGTGGCGGCCCGGGTCAGCGCCGCGGCCCGTCGAGCGGCCATCGGTCCGCCCCCGACGACGATCGCCCGGCGCCCGGGTCGTGGGAACCCGAGCAGCCTGGTGCGGTCACGGGCGATGCGCTGGGCGGGGCTGAGAGACATGGGCGACCTCCTCGCGCGGCATACCGGTGTGGTGGTCGAAATCTGCCGGTGCGGTGTTGCGGGCAGGCGCGCGCCGTGTGACATCCGTGTTGCATCCCGTCCCCGGTGCCGGGGGATGCCGGGTCAGACGTTGTTCTGCACGTCCTGCTGGGCGGCGTGCCGGGCCAGCACCTCGGTGAGCTTGTTGGCGCCGGCGATCACGGTCGCGGCGTGCAGCCGCCCGGGCTGGCGGGAGAGGCGCTCGATCGGCCCGGAGATCGACACGGCGGCGATCACCCGGCCGGAGGGGGAGCGCACCGGCGCGGAGACCGAGGCGACCCCGGGCTCGCGCTCGCCGACGCTCTGCGCCCAGCCGCGACGCCGCACCCCTGACAGCGCTGTCGCAGTGAAGGCGGCGCCCTGGAGGCCGCGGTGCAGGCGGTCCGGCTCCTCCCAGGCGAGCAGCACCTGGGCTGCCGACCCGGCGCGCATCGACAGCGTCGCGCCGACCGGGATCGAGTCGCGCAGGCCGACCGGCCGCTCGGCGGCCGACACGCACACCCGGTGCTCGCCCTGGCGGCGGAACAGCTGCGCGCTCTCGTTGGTGTGGTCGCGCAGCGCGCCGAGCACCGGGCCGGCTGCGGCGAGGAGGCGGTCCTCGCCGGCCGCGGCGGCGAGCTCGCCGAGGCGCGGGCCGAGGATGAAGCGGCCCTGCAGGTCGCGGGTGACGAGGCGGTGGTGCTCGAGGGCGACGGCGAGGCGGTGCGCCGTGGGGCGGGCCAGGCCGGTCGCCGTGACCAGCTGGGCGAGGGTCGACGGGCCGGCCTCCAGCGCGCTGAGCACGATCGCCGCCTTGTCGAGAACGCCGACGCCACTAGTGTTGTCCATGTCTTGATATTAACGTCTCAGTGCCTGAGACGCACGTCCATCGACAACACGCCCGTGCGAATCTCGGGAGACAGCCACGGACGCCCGAACCGCGCCCGGCTGCCCGCAGGTGTCGCAAGACCGCTCGTCCGGCGGTTGAGTCGTGGAGGTGGAGCAATGGCCGGAACACTGGCCGAGAAGGTCTGGGAGTCGCACGTCGTGCGCCGTGGGGAGGGTGAGCCCGACCTCCTCTACATCGACCTCCACCTGCTGCACGAGGTGACCAGCCCGCAGGCCTTCGACGGGCTTCGCCTGTCCGGCCGCCCGGTGCGCCGCACCGACCTCACCCTGGCCACCGAGGACCACAACGTCCCGACCACGCCCGGCCCGATCACCGACCCGGTCAGCCGCACCCAGGTCGAGACGCTGCGCCGGAACTGCGAGGAGTTCGGCGTCACCCTCTACCCGATGGGCGACGCCGAGCAGGGCATCGTGCACGTGGTCGGCCCGCAGCTCGGGCTGACCCAGCCTGGGATGACCATCGTCTGCGGTGACAGCCACACCTCGACGCACGGCGCCTTCGGCGCGCTCGCGTTCGGCATCGGCACCTCGGAGGTCGAGCACGTGCTCGCCACCCAGACCCTGCCGCTCAAGCCGTTCAAGACGATGGCCATCACCGTCGAGGGCGAGCTGGCCGACGGCGTCACGGCCAAGGACATCGTGCTCGCGGTCATCGCGAAGATCGGCACCGGCGGCGGCCAGGGCTACGTGCTCGAGTACCGCGGCAGCGCCATCCGCGCGCTGTCGATGGAAGCCCGGATGACGGTGTGCAACATGTCGATCGAGGCCGGCGCCCGCGCCGGGATGATCGCCCCTGACGAGACCACCTACGAGTACCTGCGCGGTCGCGACCACGCCCCGACGGGTGCGCAGTGGGACGCCGCGGTCGACGCGTGGAGCCACCTCATCACCGACGACGACGCGGAGTTCGACGAGGAGGTCGTGCTCGACGCCGACACCCTCACGCCCTTCGTCACCTGGGGCACCAACCCCGGGCAGGGCGCCCCCCTCGGAACGGCGGTGCCCGACCCCGAGCTGATGCCCGACGAGAACGACAAGGCCAACGCCCGCCGCGCCCTGGAGTACATGGGGCTGCAAGCCGGTACCCCGCTGCGCGACGTGCACGTCGACACGGTCTTCCTCGGCTCGTGCACCAACGGTCGCATCGAGGACCTGCGTGCCGCGGCCGCGGTCATCGAGGGCCGTCACGTCGCCGAGGGCGTGCGGATGCTCGTCGTGCCCGGCTCGGCGCGGGTGCGCCTGCAGGCCGAGAGCGAGGGCCTGGACCAGGTGTTCACCGCGGCCGGGGCGGAGTGGCGCCTGGCCGGCTGCTCGATGTGCCTGGGCATGAACCCCGACCAGCTGGCCCCGGGGGAGCGCAGCGCGTCGACGTCGAACCGCAACTTCGAGGGCCGGCAGGGCAAGGGCGGGCGCACCCACCTGGTCAGCCCGCTGGTCGCGGCCGCCACCGCGGTGCGCGGCACCCTGTCCAGCCCGGCCGATCTCGAGCCCGTGAGCGAGGGGAGCAAGTGATGGACGCCTTCACGACCCACACCGGCATCGGGGTGCCGCTGCGCCGCAGCAACGTCGACACCGACCAGATCATCCCGGCGGTCTACCTCAAGCGGGTCACCCGCACCGGCTTCGAGGACGGGCTGTTCGCCGCCTGGCGGAACGACGAGACCTTCGTGCTCAACGACCCGAACTTCTCGGCCGGGTCGGTGCTGGTCGCCGGGCCCGACTTCGGCACCGGCTCCTCGCGCGAGCACGCCGTCTGGGCGCTGATGAACTACGGCTTCCGAGTGGTCATCTCGTCGCGCTTCGCCGACATCTTCCGTGGCAACAGCGGCAAGCAGGGGCTGCTCACCGCGCAGTGCAGCCAGGACGACGTCGAGCTGCTCTGGAAGCTGCTCGAGAACCACCCCGGCACGTCCGTCACGGTCGACCTGGTGTCACGCACGATCACCGCCGGTGACATCGTCGCGAGCTTCGAGGTCGACGAGTACACGCGCTGGCGGCTGCTCGAGGGTCTCGACGACATCAGCCTCACGCTGCGTCACGAAGGCGACATCACGGCCTACGAGGCCGAGCGTCCCAGCTGGAAGCCCAGCGTCACTGCCTGAGCGAGTTCGGTTCTCGCACAACGCAGTCGGATGCCGTGACGCGGCGCCCGCACACGGCATCCGTGTGGCTGGTGTGACGGATGTGACTGCTGGACGGCCGTCGTGGCCCGGGGAACCCGTTGTGGCACAACGGATAACACGCCGCTTCAATGGTGGACGTCGGGCCCGCGCAGGCATAGCGTCGACTCAGGCCGGGCATCCGCCGGCTGTGACATCGCCGTCGGGCGTCTCCCGGCGCCGTCTCGACTTGGAGTGGGTCCACGTGAACAAGGCAGATCTCGTCAAGGAGCTGGAGAAGCAACTCGGCAGCCGCAGGGCCGCCAACGAGGCACTGGAGGCCGTCCTCGACACCATCGTGCGCGAGGTCGTGCGGGGCGGGAAGGTGTCGATCACCGGGTTCGGCACGTTCGACCGCGTCGAGCGCGCAGCCCGCACCGGGCGCAACCCGCACACGGGCACCTCGGTGCGCATCCCGAAGTCGAAGGCACCGCGCTTCCGGGCCGGCACCTCGTTCAAGGCCTACGTCCGCAAGCCGAGCACGTTGTCGAAGAACGCTCCGGCCACGGGCCGCGCTGCCGCGGGGGCGGCTGCCTCCATCGGCGTCGCGCCCGTCAAGGCTGCGGCCCGTACCGCCGCCGCCGCGACCGCGCCGGCCAAGGCAGCGGCCAAGAAGGTCGCCGCGACCACCACGGCGACGGCCCGCAAGGCCGCCACCACAACGAAGGCCGCCACTAAGGCCGTCGCCAGCAAGGCGCCGGCCGTCAAGGCGCCCGCGAAGAAGGCTCCGGCCAAGGCCGCTCCCGCCAAGGCGGCGGCGAAGAAGGCGCCCGCGAAGGCGGCACCGGCCAAGGTCGCGGCGAAGAAGGCCCCGGCCACGAAGGCTCCGGCCAGGAAGGCGCCTGCGAAGGCGGCACCGGCAAAGACGGCCGCGAAGAAGGCGCCCGCGAAGGCGGCACCGGCCAAGAAGGCTCCGGCGAAGGCCGCGCCCGCGAAGGCCGCGGCGAAGAAGGCCCCGGCCAAGGCGGCCGCGAAGAAGGCCCCGGCCAAGAAGGCCCCCGCCAAGAAGGCCCCGGCGAAGAAGTAGCCCTGATCACGCGACGCCGCGTGGCGGTGACGGCTCAGCCGTCGCCGTCGCGCGGCGTCTGTGTTTGGCTGGACCCATGACCTCCACCCTCGTCGTCGACGGCGGCAGCCCGCTCGTCGGGGACATCGAGGTGAGGGGCGCCAAGAACCTCGTCTCCAAGGCGATGGTCGCCGTCGTGCTCGCCGACGAGCCGTGCCGGCTGCGCGGGGTCCCCGAGATCTCCGACGTCCAGGTCGTCAGCGGCCTGCTCGAGCTGCACGGTGTGCTCATCGACTCCACCGACCGCGACGGCGAGCTGGTCATGGACCCGACCAACGTCGAGCAGGCGCACATCGCCGACATCGACACCCACGCCGGCTCGTCCCGGGTGCCGGTGCTGCTCTGCGGGCCGCTGCTGCACCGCCTCGGCGAGGCGTTCATCCCGGACCTCGGCGGGTGCCGTATCGGCGAGCGCCCGATCAACTACCACCTCGACGTGCTGCGCGAGTTCGGTGCCGTCATCGAGAAGCGCCAGGACGGCCTGCGCCTCACCGCTCCGAACGGTCTGCACGGGGCCGACGTGCACCTGCCCTACCCGAGCGTGGGTGCCACCGAGCAGGTGCTGCTGACATCGGTGCGCGCCCGCGGCATCACCACGCTGCGCAACGCGGCGATCGAGCCCGAGATCATGGACCTCATCGCGGTCCTGCAGAAGATGGGCGCGATCATCTCGGTGCAGACCGACCGGGTGATCACCATCGAGGGCGTCGACCGGCTCGGGGGGTTCGACCACCTGGCCATCCCGGACCGCATCGAGGCGGGGTCGTGGGCCTGCGCGGCGCTGGCCACCAACGGCGACATCTACGTGCGCGGTGCCCAGCAGCTGCCGATGATGCCGTTCCTCAACGTCTTCCGGCGGATCGGTGGGGCCTTCGACGTCGACGACGAGGGCATCCGGTTCTGGCACCCGGGCGGCCCGCTGCGCGCCATCGCCCTCGAGACCGACGTGCACCCGGGCTTCATGACCGACTGGCAGCAGCCCCTGGTCGTGGCGCTGACCCAGACCACCGGGCTGTCGATCGTGCACGAGACGGTCTACGAGAACCGGCTCGGCTTCACCGACGCGCTGCTCGACTCGGGCGCGCAGATCCAGACCTACCGCGAGTGCCTGGGTGGGTCACCGTGCCGCTTCGGGCGCGCCAACTTCCAGCACTCGGCGGTCATCTCCGGCCCGACCCCGTTGCGGGCGGCCGAGATCACCGTGCCCGACCTGCGTGGCGGCTTCAGCTATCTGATCGCCGCCCTGGCCGCGCAGGGTCGCTCGACGGTGCACGGCATCGACTTCATCTACCGCGGCTACGAGCGGTTCTCGGAGAAGCTCGACGCCCTCGGCGCCGCCTACAAGCTCGGCTGACGCCCCAACTTTCTCGCCCGATCCCGGAAGCTTCACCTTCGCACCACAACCGTTCCGGTGCGAAGGTGAAGGTTGTCGCACCGGGCGAGAAAGTTGTGACGAGGGTCAGCGGATGTCCTCGCCGGGGCCGATGCCGACGACCCACACCCGGGTGGCGACCCGGCCCGCCTCGTCGAGCTCGACGCTGACCCGTTGGCCGACCCGCAGGTGCCGCAGCCCGCTGGCCACCGCCGCCCCGGGCGGCACGACCACCTCGAGGCCGTCGTCGAGCAGGGCCGAGCCCGACCCGTCGGGCTCGATGCGGTGGATGGTGGCCTGCACGCCCGGAAGGCTAGCGTGCGCGAGGGCCTCGCGGCTGTGCGGGCCGAGACCGAGACGCACCGCGGCGGCGAGCGAGGCGGCGTCGTCGACGTCGACCCGCAGGCCCGGCAGGTCGAGCTCGAGCCGCACGTGGCCGAGCCGCTCGTGCGCGGCGGCGCTGCCGGCTCCGAAGGCCGTGCGCACCGAGCCGGCGCCCGCGGCCGGGAGGGTGAGCAGCGCGGTACCGCCGTCGTCGGCATCGGCGAGCACGGATGCCGGGTGCTCACCCGCCGCGGCCACGGCGGCGCGCACCTCGTCGGCGCGCAGGGCCGGGTGGTCGCCGAGCACCACGGCGACCCGGCTCGCCCCGACCTCGAGGGCGGCGGCCACCCCGGCGGCGACGGCGGCGTCGAGCCCCGAACCGGGGTCGGCGACGACCGCGTGACCGGCAGCGAGGACCCAGCCGGCCACGGCGACGTCCGAGGTGACGACGAGCACACGGGCCCCCGGCATCCCGGCCGCGAGGGCGTCGACGGTGTCGCGCGCGAACGCGTCGGCGAGCGTCGCCCGCGCCTCGCGGGGCAGGCGGAGACGGCTCTTGGCCAGCGGGCCTCCCTTGACCGGGACGACGACCGCCCAGCCCTGCCCTGGTGCGTGCACCCCTCGATCCTGCCAACACGACGCGCCACGCTCGACATCGCCCGGTGGGCGGACCACAATGCCTTGACCCGACCCCACGGAAGGCAGCGCGTGACGACCCCCTCGGACCACTCCCGGCCCTTCACCTACCGTCTCGCGATCGCCATCGTCCGACCCCTGCTGATGCTCTTCACCAAGCGCGAGTGGTCCGGTGCCGAGAACCTGCCGACGCAGGGTGGCTACGTCATCTGCCCCAACCACTACAGCTACCTCGAGCCGCTCGTCTTCGGGCACTTCCTCGTCGACCACGGGCACTCGCCGCGCTACCTCGGCAAGGTCGAGGTGTTCAAGGCGCCGGTGGTCGGCGCCATCGTGCGGCACGCCGACCAGATCCCCGTCTACCGCGAGACGGGCCGGGCGGCCGACGCCTACCGGGCGGCCGTCGCGGCGGTGCGGGCCGGCAAGGGGGTCGCGATCTACCCCGAGGGCACCCTGACCCGCGACCCCGACCTCTGGCCGATGCGCGGCAAGACCGGTGCCGCCCGGGTCGCCCTCGAGACCCGGTGCCCGGTCATCCCGGTCGCGACCTGGGGCGCCCACGAGGTGCTCGCGCCCTACACGAAGCGGCTGCGCCTGCTGCCCCGCAAGACGATGCAGGTCCGCGCCGGCGCCCCGGTCGAGCTCGACGACCTGTACGGCCGCGAGCTCACCTCGGAGGTGCTGCACGAGGCCACCGCCCGGATCATGGCGGCCATCACCGCCGAGCTCGAGGTGCTGCGCGGCGAGAAGGCCCCGGTCGTGCGGTTCGACCCCCGCGCCCACGGCATCACGTCGATCGGCAAGCCCCACCCCCTGGAGGAGGCCTCATGACGAGCGCAGCGGTCTACGGCACCGGCAGCTGGGGCACGGCGTTCGCCTCGGTGCTCGCGGATGCCGGCACGCAGGTCACGATGTGGGGTCGGCGCGACGAGGTGGTCGCCCAGATCAACAGCGGGGT
>DASSQL010000318.1:0-11569 GCA_035702525.1 Ornithinibacter sp.
GTGTTCATGCCGAGCCGGTGCGCCAGCGGCGCGTAGATCTCGAGGGTCTCCTTGGCCTTGCGCTGCGCGCTCTCCTGCGAGACGTAGCGCCAGGTGCGCGCGTTGTGCAGCCGGTCGGCCAGCTTGATGACGAGCACCCGGATGTCGCGCGCCATCGCCACGACCATCTTGCGCACCGTCTCGGCCTGGGCCGCCTGGCCGTAGGTGACCTTGTCGAGCTTGGTGACGCCGTCGACGAGCATCGCGATCTCGTCACCGAAGTCGCGGCGCAGCGCCTCGAGGCTGTAGGAGGTGTCCTCGACGGTGTCGTGGAGCAGTGCCGCGGCCAGCGTCGTGGGGGTCATGCCGAGCTCGGCGAGGATCGTGGTGACGGCGAGGGGGTGGGTGATGTAGTCGTCGCCCGAGCGGCGCTTCTGGCCCTCGTGCGCCCGCTCGGCGACCGCGTAGGCCCGCTCGATCAGGGCGAGGTCGGCCTTGGGGTGCGTGGTGCGCACGACCTGCAGCAGCGGCTCGAGAACCGGGTTCTCCGGCACCTTGTTCCGCCCGACGAGGGCGAGGGCGGCACGGGCCCTGGCGCGCGACGACAGCCCCGGTGGCGGGGTGGTCCCCGCCGCGGCCGTCGTGGTGTCCTCCGCCATCCCCGGAGTGTAGTCGTCACTCATGGGACGACGAGGAGCGCTCCCACCGGCCGGGACCCCATCCGGGACCGGCCGCCGAGGAAGCCGAGCTCGACGACGCACTCGAACCCGACGACGTCGGCACCGGTGCGTTCGAGCAGGTCCCACGCCGCGGCGGCCGTGCCACCGGTGGCCAGCACGTCGTCGACGAGCAGGACCCGCTCGCCCCCGACGAACGCGTCGGCGTGCACCTCGATGTCGGCGGAGCCGTACTCGAGGTCGTACGAGATCGACACGGTCTCGCCCGGCAGCTTGCCGGCCTTGCGCACCGGCACGAAGCCGACGCCCAGGGCGTGGGCCAGGGCCGCACCGACCACGAAGCCGCGCGCCTCGACACCGGCGACCAGGTCGACGGCGCCGTCGTGCCGTGCTCGCAGCGCCTCGATGACGGTCGCGAACGCGCGCGGGTCGGCGAGCAGCGGCGTGATGTCCTTGAAGACCACCCCCTGCTGCGGGAAGTCGGGCACGTCACGCAGGCCGGCGGCGACCACGGAGGCGACCGTCACGGCATCCGTGCCGTCGACGGCGCCGGGAGGGGTCGTCACCGGGTCAGCGCTTGGACTTGGGCGTGCGCCGCGGCTGGTTGCGCGGGCCGGCCTGGGTCGGCTGGGCGTACTTGTGCACGGCCCGGCCGGTCAGGGTGGCGCCCTCGCCGTCGGCGGCCACGGGAGCACCGCTGCCGACCGACACCGGCTCGGCCACCGGCTCACCGGCCGCGTGGGCGGCCTCGGCGGCGGCGACGTCCTTGGCCTTGCGGGCCTGGTGGCGGGCGGCCTTCTTGTCGAGCTCGACGACCGACGCGTCGCGGCGGCGCAGGCTGACCAGCAGCGGGGTGGCGATGAAGATCGAGGAGTAGGCCCCGATCAGGATGCCGACGAAGAGCACGAGCGAGAGGTCGAGGAGCACGCCGGGGCCGAGGAAGACCGCACCCACCGCCAGCACCGCGGTGATCGGCAGCAGGCCGATGACGGTGGTGTTGATCGAGCGGACCATGGTCTGGTTGACGGCCAGGTTGGCGGCCTGCGCGAAGGTGAGGCGACCGTTGGCGAAGGCCTCGTTGGTGTTCTCGCGGACCTTGTCGAAGACCACGACCGTGTCGTAGAGGCTGTAGCCCAGCACGGTGAGGAAGCCGATCATCGTCGCCGGAGAGACCTCGAACCCGGTCCACGCGTAGATGCCGACGGTGATGACCATGTCGTGGGCCAGCGCGATGAGCCCGGCCGCGGCCATCTTCCAGTTGCGGAAGTAGACCGTCATGAGCAGGGCCACGGCGAGCAGGAAGATGACCAGGGCCCGCAGCGCCTGCTTGCTCACCGAGGCGCCCCACGAGGGGCCGATGAACGTGCCGCTGACCTCGGACTCGGCCACGCCGAACGCCTTGGCCAGGTCGGTGCGCACCTTCTGGCTGTCGGTGTCGGAGAGCCGCTCGGTCTGCACGCGCACGGTGTTGTTGCCGACGAGGGTGACGCCGACACCGCGCTCGTCCTCGCTCGCCCCGACCGCGGTGCGGGCGATCTGCTCGTAGTCGCTCGGGGTCTGGGTCGTCGCGATGCGGAACTCGGAGCCGCCGCGGAACTCCAGGCCCAGGTTGAGGCCCTGGGTCACGAGGCCGAGCACGGCGATGACGATCATGACCAGCGAGGCCAGGTAGAAGCGGCGGCGGTGCGGGACGACCGGGACCGACTTCTTGCCGGTGTACAGGTCGTTGCCCATCGTGGCGAAGCTGAAGCTCATGCCACACCTCCTTCGGTCCCGGCGGACACCGGCGTCTTGGTCGGGGTCGTGAAGCGACCGCGGCCGGCGTACCGGACCGTCTGGGGAACCCCGAGGCGGCGCGGGTCGAGGCCCGACCACGCGTGGCCGTCGCGGAAGAACGGGCGCCGGGCCAGGAGCGTGAGCACCGGGTGGGTGAACAGGAACACGACGAGCAGGTCGATCAGCGTCGTCAGGCCCAGGGTGAAGGCGAAGCCGCGCACGCTCGAGCTGGCCAGCGCGTAGAGCACCAGGGCCGCGAGGAAGTTCACGCCGTCGGCGACCAGGATGGTGCGCTTGGCGCGGTTCCAGCCGGTCTCGACCGCCGCCGCGAGCGACCGGCCGTCACGCAGCTCGTCACGCACCCGCTCGAAGTAGACGATGAACGAGTCGGCCGTGAAGCCGATGGCGACGATGAGGCCGGTGACGCCCGCCATGTCGAGGCGGTAGTTGTGCGACCAGCCCAGGATCGTGATCGTCAGGAAGGTGATCAGGCCGGCGACGAGGATCGAGGCGACCGTGACGAAGCCCAGGGCGCGGTACTGGATGAGCGAGTACACCACGACGAGGAAGAGGCCGATCAGGCCGGCGATCAGGCCGTAGCGCAGCTGCTCGCTGCCCAGGGTCGGGCTGATGTCGATGCTGGTCTGCTCGACGAACGACAGCGGCAGCGCACCGAACTTCAGCTGGTCGGCCAGGCTGCGGGCGCTCTCGAGGGTGAAGCCGCCGGTGATGCTGGCGCGGCCGTCGAGGATCGCCTCGTTGAAGCGGGGCGCGACGATGACCTTGGAGTCGAGGGTGGCGGCCAGCTGGTTCTGCGGCTCGGGCAGCGCGACCATCTTCCGGCTGATGTCGGCGTACTGCTTGGCGCCCTCGCCGTTCAGCGTGAGGGCGATCTCGACCTCGCTGGTGACGTTGCCCTGCTGGTTGCTCTGGTAGCCCGACGTGGCGTTGGTGATCTTGTCACCGGACACGGCGACCGGGCCGAGGATGTACTTCGCGGTCAGGTCGACGTCGCAGGTGACCAGTGGCTTCTTCGGGTCGTCGACGATGTTCTCGAGCGCCGCGGGGTCGCTGCAGTCGAGGTCCTGGAACTGCTGCTGCACCTGCGGGGTGATCCACGCGAGGTCGGTCGGGTCGGTCGGCGTCGCGCCGGAAGCCGCGGGGCTGGGGGACGGGGCGGCCGAGGCGGAGGCGCTCGGCGACGGGGTCGGCGCCATCAGCGCGTCGGGCACGGCGCTGTTGTTGGTGGGCGAGGCGCTGCTCGCGGTGGCCGGCGTCCTGGACGGCGAGGGCGACGGGCTCACCGATCCGGTGGCCGTGCCGCTCGGCGACGGGGAGGCGGCGGGCTGCGGGGAGCCGGCCGCGACGGCGAGCACCGGGCGGAACTGCAGCTGCGAGGACTTGCTGATCGCGTCGCGCACTTCCTGCGTCGGGATCTCGGGGATGCTCACGACGATGTTGCGGTCGCCCTGGGTGGTGACCTCGGCGCCGGACACGCCACCGGCGTCGACGCGCTGCACGATGATGTCGCGCGCCTGGTTCAGCTGCTCGGTCGAGACGGTCTGCCCCGCGGTGGTCTTGGGCTCGAGGATGATCTGGGTGCCACCCTCGAGGTCCAGGCCCAGCTTGGGGTGGGTCTTGGCGTCGGAGAGGTAGACCGCGCCGGCGAGCAGGCCGCCGAGCACGAGCACGATGGCCAGGAGGAACAGGAGGGAGCGCCGCGCCGCGCTCTGCTGGGTGCCGCCGGCCATGGTCAGGCCACCTCGGTGGCGCGCATGCCGATGGCGCGCCGGTCGTAGCGCAGCGTGCTGCCCGCACCCGCGTCGAGCGTGACGACCGTGTCGTCGAGGGCGACGATGGTGCCGTAGAGGCCCGACGTCGTGACGACCTCGTCACCCACGGCCAGCGAGGCCTGCAGTGCCTGGACCTGCTGCGCACGCCGGCGCTGGCTGAACACGATGAAGATCAGCAGCGCGAACGGGAGGAGCAGGACGAGCAGATAGCCGAGGCCGGAGCCGGTGAACATGAGTGAGGTCGGTCCTTCGTGTGAGGTCGCCCGCTCGTGGCAGGCAAGGTTCAGCCCGGACGCGCCGGGCCGAGGAGCAAGTCTAGG
Organism: Ornithinibacter sp.; assembly: GCA_035702525.1. Classification (GTDB taxonomy): domain Bacteria; phylum Actinomycetota; class Actinomycetes; order Actinomycetales; family Dermatophilaceae; genus Fodinibacter. The sequence goes on from DASSQL010000318.1 coordinate 4,546, forward strand.
CGACGCGTTCCTCCCCCACCAACGGGGCTGGCCGTGGCATCGTGCCCATTTCTCAGCCCGAGAACCGCCCGGGGCCTGCGCCGGTCTCCGGGCCGCCGTCGAGCGGCAGCGCCTCCTGCTGGAGGAAGCCGGCCGGCGCCTCGAGCCCGAGGTGCCGCCAGGCCCGCGCGGCCGCCGCCCGGCCCCGCGGGGTGCGCACGATGTAGCCCTCGCGCACGAGGTACGGCTCGGCCACGGTCTCGACCGTATCGGACTCCTCGCCGACGGCCACCGCCAGGGTCGACAACCCGACCGGGCCGCCCCCGAAGCGGCGGCAGAGCGCCTCGAGCACGGCGCGGTCGAGCCGGTCGAGCCCGGCGTCGTCGACGTCGAACAGCGCCAGCGCCGCGTGCGCCGCCTCGTGGTCGACGTGGCCCTGGCCGTGCACCTGGGCCCAGTCGCGCACCCGGCGCAGCAACCGGTTGGCGATGCGCGGTGTGCCCCGCGAGCGGCTCGCGATCTCGGCGATGCCGGCCTCGTCGGCCTCGACCCCCAGCAGCCGGGCCGAGCGGTGCAGGATCGTGATGAGGTCGGCCGTGTCGTAGTAGTCGAGGTGTGCGGTGAAGCCGAACCGGTCGCGCAACGGCGCCGGGAGCAGCCCGGCCCGGGTCGTGGCCCCCACCACGGTGAACGGCGGCAGCTCGAGCGGGATGGCGGTGGCTCCCGGGCCCTTGCCGACGATGACGTCGACCCGGAAGTCCTCCATCGCGAGGTAGAGCATCTCCTCGGCGGAGCGGCTCATCCGGTGGATCTCGTCGAGGAAGAGCACCTCACCCTCGTCGAGCGAGGAGAGCACCGCGGCGAGGTCGCCGGCGTGCTGGATGGCGGGACCGCTGGTCACCCGGATCGGCTTCTCGATCTCGGCGGCCACGATCATCGCCAGGGTGGTCTTGCCGAGCCCGGGTGGGCCGGAGAGCAGCACGTGGTCGGGGGCGCTGCCGCGCCGCTTGGCCGCCTCGAGCACCAGGCCGAGCTGGTCGCGCACCCGGGGCTGGCCGGGGAACTCGCTGAGCCGCTTGGGGCGCAGCGCCGCCTCGACGAGGCGGTCGTCGTCGGAGCCCGCGGCGTCGACGACCCGGGCGGTGGCCTCGTAGGAGCCGTCTGCCGCTGCGTCGTACGACCCCTGGGCCTCGAGCATCTCGCTCGCGAAGCCGCGCTCGGGGTGGTGCTCGGGCGGGGGCGTGGTCACGGGCGCAGCTCGCGCAGGGCCAGCCGCAGGTAGGCGGCGATGTCGGCGTCGGCCGGCGCCGACACCGCGACGCGCTCCACGGCATCCCCGGCCTGCTTGGCCGACCAACCGAGGCCGACGAGCGCCTCGGTGACCTGGCCGCGCCACGGCTCGCGCCCGCCGGGGCCGGTGGCGGTGCCGCCGGCCGGGGTGGTGCCGCCCCCGCGGACCGCGCCGACCTTGTCGCGCAGCTCGAGCACGAGGCGCTCGGCCGACTTGGCGCCGATGCCGGGGATGGTCGTCAGGGCCTTGGTGTCGCCCGAGGACAGCGCCACGGCGAGCTGGTCGGGGCCCATCACCGAGAGCATCGCCAGGGCGAGCCGCGGCCCCACGCCCGAGACGGTCTGCAGCACCTCGAACATGTCGCGCTCGGCCGGGGCGGAGAAGCCGTAGAGCGTGAGGGAGTCCTCGCGGACCACGAGGCTGGTCGCCAGCGACGCCTCGCTCCCCCGGCGGCAGCCGGAGGCCGTGGCCGGGGTGGTGTGCACGAGCATGCCGACGCCACCGACCTCGACGACGACGTGGTCGAGGCCGACGTGGGCGACCGGGCCCCGCACCGAGGCGATCACCGGCGGGCCTGTTCGGCGTGGGCGTGGGCGGCCAGCGCGTCGAGCCGGGCGACCTGGGCGCCGCGCCAGGCGTGGCAGATGGCCAGCGCCAGGGCGTCGGCGGCGTCAGCCGGCTTCGGCGCGACCTCGAGGCCGAGGATGCGGGTGACCATCGCCGTGACCTGGGCCTTGTCGGCCCGGCCGGACCCGGTGACCGCGGCCTTGACCTCGGTGGGGGTGTGGAAGACGACGGGGATGCCGCGCTTGGTCGCCGTGAGCAGCGCGACCGCCGTGGCGTGCGCGGTGGTCATGACCGAGGCGACGTTGACGTCGGCGAAGACCCGCTCGACCGCCACGACGTCGGGGACGAACCGGGCGAGCCACCCGTCGAGCTCGCGCTCGAGGAAGACCAGCCGCTCCCCCGGGTCGGCGTCGCTCGGGGTGCGCACGACCCCCACGGCGACCATCGTGGCGCGGCCGGGCTTGCCGTCGACGACGCCCAGACCGCACCGGGTCAGGCCGGGGTCGACGCCGAGCACCCGCACGATGACCCCTTCCGTGGTTAGAACACCTGTTCGGGATGCCACGCTACACAGCCGCGGGCAGCGCTCGGCGGAGCAACACGCGCGTTCAGGGCCGTGCGACGACGAGGTAGCGCTCGTCGGTGATCTCGCGGCCCCACAGCCGCGGGTCGGGCAGGTGCCGCACCTCCACTTGTCGGCACGACTCCCCCACGATCTCGGCACACCGCTGCGCGCTCAGCCCGGCGCCGGTCGACCAGTCGCCCTCGACGAGCACCAGCCGGCCGCCCGGGCGCAGCGCCGTCACCCAGCGGTGCACGACCCCCACCGGGTCGGGCAGGGCCCACAGCACGTGCCGGCAGAGCACGACGTCGACGGATGCCGGTGCCAGGCCGGGGTCCGCGGCGTCACCCTCGTGCACGGTCACCCGCTCGCGGACCGGCGGGGGCGCGTCATCCACCTTGGCCTGCGCCAGCTGAACCATCGCGGGCGAGAAGTCGAGGGCGTCCACGGCGTACCCCTGCTCGGCGAGCAGCACGGCGAGGGTGCCGGTGCCGCAGCCGAGGTCCGCGACGGCAGCCGGGGCCGGCGGCAGCACGCCCAGCAGCAGGGCCCGCCACGCGTCGCGCACGTCGGCGTCGAGCAGCCCGTGGTCGGGCGCCTCGTCGAACGAGGGCGCTTCGGAGTTCCAGAGGTCGACGGCGTGGGAAGTCATCGGTCGACCCTACGAGCTCACTCCTCGTCGAGCTGCGCGAGCACCTCGTCGGGGATGTCGCCGTTGGCGAAGACGTCCTGCACGTCGTCGGAGTCCTCGAGGGCCTCGATGACGCGGATCATCTTCTTCGCGCCGTCGAGGTCGAGAGGCACCTGCAGGGTGGGCACCCACGACGCCTCGGCCGAGTCGTAGTCGACCCCGGCCTCCTGCAGGGCCGTGCGCACGGCCACGAAGTCGGTGGCCTCGGACACGATCTCCCAGGTGTCGCCGTTGTCGTTGACCTCCTCGGCGCCGGCGTCGAGCACCACCTCGAGCAGGTCGTCCTCGCTCTGGTCGGTCTTGGGCACGATCACGACGCCCTTGCGCTCGAAGACGTAGCTGACCGAGCCCGGGTCGGCCAGGGCGCCGCCGTTGCGGGTCAGGGCGGTGCGCACCTCGGCGGCCGCGCGGTTGCGGTTGTCGGTGAGGCACTCGATGAGCACCGCGACACCACCGGGGGCGTAGCCCTCGTAGGTGATGGTCTCCCAGTCGGCGCCGCCGGCGGTGGCGCCGGAGCCACGCTTGACGGCGTTGTCGATGTTGTTGTTGGGGACCGACGACTTCTTCGCCTTCTGGATGGCGTCGAAGAGGGTCGGGTTGCCGACCGGGTCACCACCGCCGGAGCGGGCCGCCACCTCGATGTTCTTGATGAGCTTGGCGAACAGCTTGCCGCGCTTGGCGTCGATCGCCGCCTTCTTGTGCTTGGTGGTCGCCCACTTGGAGTGGCCGCTCATGAACGCTCCCTCTGGTCGTGCGTGGCGGTGTGCTGCCGAACGATGTCGACGAACAGCTGGTGCACCCGGTGGTCACCGGTCACCTCCGGGTGGAACGAGGTGACGAGCAGGTCACCCTGTCGCGCGGCGACGATCCTACCTGCGGCGGGACCGTGCTCCACGCGCGCCAGCACCTGCACGGACTCCCCCGCGTCCTCGACCCAGGGCGCCCGGATGAAGACGGCCCGCACCGGCTCCCCCCCGAGCTCACGGATGTGCAGGTCCTCCTCGAAGGAGTCGACCTGCCGGCCGAAGGCGTTGCGCCGCACGGTGATGTCGAGGCCGCCGAGGGTCTGCTGGTCGGGCCGGGCGTCGGCGATCCGGTCGGCGAGCATGATCATCCCGGCGCACGAGCCGTACACCGGCATCCCGGCCGCGATCCGCTCGCGCAGCGGGCCCTGCAGGCCGAAGGCGCGCACGAGCTTGTCCATGGTGGTCGACTCCCCGCCGGGGATCACCAGGGCGTCGACGGCGGCGACCTCCTCGAGCCGGCGCACGGTGGTGGCGCGCGCGCCGCTGGCCGTCAGCGCGGCAAGGTGCTCGCGCACGTCGCCCTGGACCGCGAGGACGCCGATGTGGGGGATGCCGGTCACGGGCGACGATGCTACGGCCCGGCTGCCTACACTCGCCGCGTGCCCCCTGCTCCCGTGACCGTCCGGCCGCGCGCGGCGGCCGACCTGCCGGCCCTGGTCGCCGTCCTCGAGGCTCAGCGTCCCGCCTCGGGCTACCCGGTGCGCTGGCCGCTCCCGTTCCCGGCCGAGGAGTTCATCGCCCGCCGGACCGAGCTCGCCGCCTGGGTCGCCCTCGACGGCGACGACGTGGTGGGTCACGTCGCACTGCTCGACGTCGCTCCGGGGTGGGAGGCCGACGGGTGGGGAGCGGGAACCGGGCGCCCGGCATCCGCCCTGGCCGCCGTCGGGGTGCTCTTCGTCGACCCGTCCGCCACCGGCCGGGGCGTCGGCAGCACGCTGCTCGCCACCGCCGTCGAGCGCGCCCGCGAGCTCGGGCGCACTCCCGTGCTCGACGTCGTCAGCGAGAGCACCCGCGCGCTCGAGCTCTACCGGCGACACGGCTGGCAGGTCGTCGGCCGGGCTCGCCCGCCGTGGCTTCCGCCCGACCGCGAGCCACTGGTGCTGATGGCCCTGCTCGACGACGGCGGTACGGTCGGTCGCATGTCGTCAGCGCTGACCGAGCGGGCCCGCCAGCTCGATGCCGCCCACGCCGCCACCGACCTGCGCGGGCGGTTCCGCCTGCCGGCCGGGATGGTCTACCTCGACGGCAACTCGCTGGGTGCCCTGCCGGCCGGCGTCGCCGAGGCCGTGGCCGACGTCGTGCACCGCCAGTGGGGCAACGACCTCATCGCGAGCTGGAACGACGCCGACTGGTGGGGCGCCCCCACCCGGGTCGGCGACCTCATCGGGTCGCTCGTCGGGGCCGCCCCGGGTCAGGTCGTCTGCACCGACTCCACCTCGGTGAACCTCTACAAGGCGGTCGTCGCGGCCTCCCGGATGCGGCCCGGCCGCCGGGTGGTGCTCACCGACCCCGACTCGTTCCCGACCGACCTGTACGTCACGGACGCCGCGGCCCGGGATGCCGGGCTGGTCGTCGAGCGGGTCTCGCCCGCCGACGCCGTGGCCCGGATCGCCGAGGTCGGCGACGACCTCGTGCTCGCGTCGTACTCCTCCGTGGACTACCGCACCGGCGAGCTGTGGGACCTGGCCGCGATCACCCGGGCCGCGCACGCGGTGGGCGGGCTGGCCTGCTGGGACCTGTGCCACTCGGCCGGTGTGCTCGACGTCGGGCTCGACGAGCACCGGGCCGACCTCGCCGTGGGCTGCGGCTACAAGTACCTCAACGGCGGGCCCGGGGCGCCCGCGTTCCTGTACGTCGCCCACCGCCACCAGGACGACTTCGACCAGCCGCTCGCCGGGTGGAACGGCCACGCCGCCCCGTTCGCGATGGCCCCCGACTACGTGCCGGCGCCCGGCATCACCCGCGGCCGGGTGGGCACGCCGCCGCTGCTCGGCATGCTCGCGCTCGAGGCCGCACTGGCCGCCTACGACGGGGTCGAGGTCGCCGCCGTGCGCGAGCGGTCGCTGTCCCTCACCGGGTTCTTCCTCGAGTGCCTCGACGCGCTCCTGCCCGACCTCGAGGTGGCGACCCCGCGCGACCCGGCCCGCCGCGGCTCACAGGTGAGCGTGCGGCATCCGGAGGCGTACGCCGTCGTCCAGGCGATGGTGGCGCGTGACGTGGTCGGCGACTTCCGTGAGGCCGACATCGTGCGGCTCGGGTTCGCGCCGCTCTACCTCACCCACGGCGACGTGCTGCGTGCCGCCGAGCACCTGAAGGCGGTGCTGGACGGCCGCGAGTACGAGCGCGCCGAGTTCCGCGAACGCGCCACGGTCACCTGACCCCCGCGCCCCAACTTTCTCGCCCGATCCCGAAAGCTTCACCTTCGCACCGGTTCCTTTCCCTTGCGAAGGTGAAGGTTCCCGCACCGGGCGGGAAAGTTGTGGTTGTTCAGAAGGGCCAGAGGAGGTCGAGGCCGCCGTCGCCGGGGCGTGACCAGCGCGACCGGGGCTGCCCCACCAGGACGGCACCACCGGCACGCAGGGCATCGACGAAGGCGTCGAGGGCCACCTGGCCGGAGACGTCGGGTGCGTTGCCGCCACCACTGCCCCACTGCCCGCCGGCGGGCTCGACGCCGACCGCCACGGTGCCCGTGACCGGGCTCTCGAGCCACACGTCGAACGACGACAGCGCGCCGGCCGCGCCCCCCACGACGGCAGCCGCGGCGACGCGCCAGACGGGGGCGCCCCATCCCGCGGGCTGCCAGGAGAGGTGCCCGTCGAGCACCCGCAGCGTGCCGCGCGGGCTGGTCGGCCCGAAGGCGTCGCGCTGGTCGACCCGGCCCGCACCCTCGAACGCGGCGGCGGCCGGGGTCACCAGCCTCGCTCGGCCAGCCGGTGCGGCTGCGGGATCTCGTCGACGTTGATGCCGACCATCGCCTCGCCCAGGCCACGCGAGACCTTGGCGATGACGTCGGGGTCGTCGTAGAACGTGGTCGCCTTGACGATGGCCTCGGCGCGCTCGGCCGGGTTGCCCGACTTGAAGATGCCCGAGCCCACGAACACGCCCTCGGCGCCCAGCTGCATCATCAT
>DASSQL010000319.1:0-5739 GCA_035702525.1 Ornithinibacter sp.
AGGGGCAGGCGCACCGACGAGGTGATGAAGTCCTCGCGCAGCCGGGCGAAGATCCGCTCGGACAGCACGAACGAGGCCCGGCGGGCCACCCAGGTCAGCAGGGTCTGCACGATGATCGCCGCGACGAGCAGGGCGATGAGCTTGTCGATCCGGCCCAGGCTGCCGCCACCGGTGGTGACCTCCTGCACGACCTGGCCGATCACCCACGGGCCGACGAGGGCGACCAGGGCGGCCACGACGTGCCAGCCGAGCACCCACGAGAGCGGCCCGCGGTGGTCGCGCAGCAGCACCTTGGTGTGCGCGCGCACGGTGGTGCTCGTCGCGATCGGCAGGGTCCGGGCGGCGTGGTCGGTGCGTCCGAGCAGCGGTGACATCAGCTCTCACCCCGCAGCACGACGTCGCGGTAGGCCGGCTGCGAGCGCAGCAGGTCGTGGTGCCGGCCGCTGGCCACGACCCGGCCGTCGGCGACGAGCACGACGACGTCGGCGCGGTCGAGCAGCAGCGGGCTCGCGGTGACCAGCACCGTGGTGCGCCCGCCCCGGTGCGCCACCAGCCGCTCGGCGATCCGCGCCTCGGTGTGGGCGTCGACCGCGCTCGTCGGCTCGATCAGCACGAGCACCTCGGGGTCGCGCAGCAGCGCGCGGGCCAGGGCGACCCGTTGGCGCTGCCCGCCCGACAACGCGCGACCGCGCTCCTCGAGCTCGCCGTCCATCCCGTGCTCGAGCGCCTCCAGCGCGTCGGAGGCGCTGGTGACCCACACGGCCGCGTGGCGCTCCTCGTCGCTCGCCCCGCCCAGGGCTTCACGCACCGGCCCGCTGAACAGGTGCGGGTCGGCCTCGGACACCACGACCCGCGCGCGCACGGCATCCACCGGCAGGTCGTCGAGGGGAACCGCGCCCCAGCGCACGCCGTGCCGGCCGGGCCGGGTGCGACCGAGCCGGTGGGCGAGCTCGGAGGTCTCCTCGGGACGGGCGCTGACCAGCGCGGTGACCTTGCCGGGCTCGATGACGACGCCGGTCACCGGGTCGACGAGGGGCGCGGCGAGGTCGACGACGTGCCCGTTGAGGGTCGCGCCGGTCTCGGTGCTCGGGTGGTCGGGCTCGACCCCGAGGATCGCCACGACCCGCCGGGCGGCGACCCGGGCCCGGATCATCTTGTCGACGAACTCGGTGGCGGTACGCAGCGGCATGGTGAGGAAGGCCGTGTAGCCGTAGAAGGCCACGAGCTGGCCCGGGGTGATGTCGCCGGCGACCGCCAGGTGCGCCCCCACCCCGGTGACGATGACGACGAAGATGCCGGGCAGCAGCACCTGGGCGGCGTCGAGCGTCGCCTGGATGCCGGACAGCCGCACGCCCGCGCTCCGCACCCGCCCGGACTGCGCGGCGTACCGGGTCAGGAAGGTGTCCTCGCCGCCGATGCCACGCAGCACCCGCAGCCCGGCGACGGTGTCGGCGCCCAGCGAGGTGAGCAGCCCGGCCTCCTGGCGCTGGGCCGCCTGCCGGCGCTGCAGCGGGCGCATCACCAGGGTCAGCGACGCGAGCAGCACCGGGCCGCCGACGAGCATGATCACGCCGAGCACGACCGAGCCGTGCAGCAGGATTGCCGACACCACGAGGAAGCTGACGACGGCCCCGGCCATCCGGGCGGTGACGTCGTAGGCGTTGCCGATCCGCCAGAAGTCGCTCGCGAAGCTGGTGACGACCTCGCCCGCCGGCATCTGCCGGGTGAGGGCCGGCCCGGCCCGCCGCACCGCGCGCTCGGTGACCACGGCGGTGCGGAACGACGCGATCAGCCAGTTGCGCACGGCGAACCAGTGCCGGCCGTCGGTCGTGACGGCGCTCAGCAGGCCCAGCCCCATGATCGCGGCGGACCACACCAGCAGGGCCTTCTCGTCGTGCGCGACGAGCCCGTCGATGGCCTTCCCGATCGCCGCCGGGACGAGCGCGATGGACAGCATCCACGGCACGCCGAACAGCACACCCCCCACGATGGTTCGCCACTGGTGCCGAGCGAGCCACCCGAGGTAGCGGTCGGCGTCCAGTGGAGGGGCCTCGTCCGCGTCGATCGCGTAGGGCCAGAAGTGGTGCGACATCAGTCCTCCACGCTATGCGCCACAGCGGCTGTGGGCGAACGAGTTTCCCGCCGCCGACCCGAGTCGGGTGCTCAGGTGGTCGTGCGGGCAGCCGGCTCAGCACCCAGCTCGGTCAGGGGGCTTGTGGAGGGAGCTCGTGCCAGACGTCTCCGACGCAGATGTCACCCGACTCGAGCACCCGCAGGATCGAGCCGCCCCGGTCGTGCAGGGCCCGGGCCGCCCCCGGCCCGATCGCGTCGTCCATCAGCCGGCACGGCGGCGCGGGTCGCACCACCTCGAGCAGCGCGCCGCCGACGCGCACCCGGGTGCCGGGCCGCTTGGCGACCCCGCCGTGGCTCAGCGTGAGGTTGCGCCGGGTGCGGTCGTGCGGCACCGGCGCCCCGAGCCGCTCGGCGCTCTCGGCCAGCTCGGCGGCCGACTGCACCGAGACGTGCCGGTGCCTGCTGCCGTGGTAGCGGTCGCCGACCAGCCCGGCCCCGGCCTCGGCGTGCACCCGGTCGACGTCGCGCATCGGCAGCCGGGTGGCGAGCGCGATGGAGATCGCGGTGACCACCTGGGGTGCGCCCGCCTCGGTCACGCGGGTGCGGGTGCGGCGGACGGCCCGGTGCGCAGCGCGGCGATGCCGCTCAGCGTGGCGGTGAGCCGGTGCCTGATCTCGACGACGACCACCTCCACGGCCCCGCACCCGGGACAGCGCAGCACCATCCCGGGGCACCGGAGGTAGACGTGGGTGCGCGCGATCTCGTGGGTGTCGCCGCAGCCGGCGCACTCGAGCGAGCCCCCGCCGACGTCGGTGCCGAGGGCGAGCGAGAGCGCTCCGATGACGGCGTTGCCGTCGACGTGGTCACTCATCGTGCCGGCCTGCCTCTCCGTGGTGTTCGTGGTGTTCTGGATGCCGTCGCGCCCGGTCGGGTGCGACGGCGTGGGTCGGCGTGGGTCAGCCGAAGCGTTCGGCGCGCACGGTGCGCGGGTCGAGGCCCGCCGCGCCGAGCAGGTCGACGAGGGCCTCGACGAACGACGTGGGACCGCAGACGAAGACGGCCGGGTCCGCCGGTGCGCCACCGCACGCGGCGACCGCGGCCTCGACGGAGGCCCGGTCGACCCGACCGGGCCGGAGCGTGACAGCCGCGAGTGGCGAACCCGTGCGCACGGCATCCGGTGGCACGTCCGACCGCGACAGGTGGACGGTGGCGGAGGTGGTTCCGGCGCGAACCCGGTCGGCGAGCTCGGTGGCGTAGAGCAACCGCGCCGGGGCGGTCACGGACGCGAGGACGACCACCGCGGTCGTGGGGTCGGCCGCGCGCCACATCGCCCGCAGCGGTGCGAGCCCGGAGCCGCCGCCGACGAGGAGCAGCGGGCGGTGCTGCCCGGCCCAGACGAAGTAGCCGCCGATCGGCCCGCGCACCCCGAGGGTGTCGCCGACGGCGATGTCGCGCACCAGGTAGGTCGACACCTCGCCGCCCTCGACCTCCTGCACGGTGATCGCGGGCGCCTCGCCGGGGCCCGACGACAGCGAGTAGCTGCGGGTGGCCTGGTAGCCGTCGGGGGCGGTGAGCCGCACGTCGACGTGCTGGCCGGCGACGTGGCCCGGCCAGTGCGGCACGTCGAGCACGAGGCTGCGGGCGTCTGCGGTCTCGTCGACGACGGCCGCGACCATCGCCTCGCGCCAGGCGAGGTGCGCCAGTGGGGCCACCAGGCCCGGTCGGGGACTGGCGGTGGGTGCCTCGGTCGCCGCGTCAGTCACCGTGGTAGCGCTGCTCGAGGAATGGGTCGCCGTGGTTGTGGTAGCCCGCGACCTCCCAGAAGCCGGGGTGGTCGTAGTCGAGCAGCTCGATCCGGGTCACCCACTTCGCGCTCTTCCACAGGTAGAGGTGAGGCACGAGCAGCCGGGCCGGGCCGCCGTGCTCGGCGCGGATCGGCTCGCCCTCGAACTCGACCGCCACCATGGCGTCGCGGTCGACGAGGTCCTCGAGCGGCACGTTGGTCGTGTAGCCGCCGTAGCTGGTGACCAGGGCGTACGGGAGGTCGTCGACCCCGGCCGCCTCGAGCAGGGTCGGGATCGGGACACCCCGCCACGTCGTGCCGAGCTTCGACCAGTGCGTGACGCAGTGGATGTCGGTGGTGAGGGTCTGCAGCCCCAGGGCGTGCAGGCCGGCCCAGTCGAAGGTGGCGCTGGTCGTGCCGTCGCCGACCGTGAGCTGCCACCGGTCGGTCGGCACGACCTCGGTGGGGCCGGCGGTCAGCACCGGGAAGTCGTGCGTGACGTACTGGCCGGGCGGCACCCGGTCGTCGTGCTCGCGTCGCCGCCCCAGGAACCCTGCCATCGTGACCGCTCCTCACGCCGGACCACCCCCGGCGCTGCCCGAGCCGGGGCCTGCGCCGACCCTAGCGGCGCCGGGGCGCCGTGGGGAGACCAGCCGCACACCAGTGCCCACCTCCCGGTGACGTAGCCTCGTGACGTGCTGCGGACCGCCCTGATGCCGAGGTTCATCGGCCTGCTCGGGATCGCCCTGCTGCTCTGTGCGACCTTCGTGTGGCTGGGGCGCTGGCAGCTCGGCGTGGCCGAGAGCAGCGCGCACCGCGACGCCGTCGAGCAGGCGCGGTCCCAGGCGCCCGCCGAGCTGACCACGCTGCTGCAGCCGCACGCGCCGTTCCGCGGTGACCTGTCGTCGCGGCCGTTCGTCGCCACCGGCCACTACGACGCCGCGGGGCAGCTGCTCGTGCCGGGTCGCCGCCTCGAGGGGCGGTCCGGCCTGTGGGTGCTCACGCCGTTCGTGCTCGACCGCGGGGGGGCCACCTTGCCCGTGGTGCGCGGCTTCGTGACGGATGTCGCGTCGGTGACACCACCGCCGGAGGGCACCCTGACGATCGGCGGCGGCCTGGCGCCGGGTGAGTCGCCCTCACCCGACCCGGTGCCGTCGGGGCAGATCGGGTCGGTCGACCTCTCGCTGCTCGTCAACAGCTGGCCCGGTGAGCTGTACAACGCGTTCGGGTTCGTCCAGTCCGAGAACCCGCCCACGGCATCCGGGCTGGAGACCGTGCCCACCCCGGTCGGCGACTCGGGCCTGCAGTGGCGCAACGCGGCCTACGCCGTGCAGTGGTGGATCTTCGCGGCCTTCACGCTGTGGATGTGGGCCCGGATGGTGCGCGACGAGACCCGCCGGGCGCGGGCCGAGGCGGCTCCCGCGGCCGAGGAGAGCCTCGAGGGCGCGGAGGAACCCGGCGACAGGGAGCCCGTCGCCGCGGGTGACAATGGTTCGCGTGACGACGCCTGAGCCCACCACCCCGGCCGCCTCGACCCCGCAGACCCCCGCCACCGCGGGCGGGGTGCGCATCGACGACGCCGACGGCGTGCGACCCCGCCTGACCTTCTTCAAGGTGATGGCCTTCATCGTCGGTGTCGGGCTGCTCGTGCTCGTGACCGAGATGGTGCTGTCGTACGGGTTCGGGATGAAGGGTGACGAGAACCCGCTGTCGTGGTGGCCGCAGCCGCACGGCTTCATCTACATGGTCTACCTCGTGGCGACGGCGCTGCTCGGCTTCAAGGTGGGCTGGACGCTGCCGAAGATGGTGCTCGTGATGCTCGCCGGCTGCGTGCCGTTCCTGTCGTTCTGGGTCGAGCGCCGGGTCGCCCGGGAGGTCGAGGC
>DASSQL010000320.1:0-2262 GCA_035702525.1 Ornithinibacter sp.
CGAACCCACCGTGCTCGCCCTCGGCCTGGACGACCGGCGCGGTCATGGCGACCTTCTCCGACATCGTCGCCTCCTGCACCACGGGCGCGGTCATGGCCACGGACTCCCGCGACCGGTTGTTGCCGGTGATGTACCGGAACAGGGAGCGGAAGGCGCGGTTGCCGGCATCCTCGAAGGAGCCGTCGACCTCGACCTGCGCCACCAGGTGGGCCGGGTAGTGCCGCAGCTCGAAGCCGTCGTGCTGCTCGAGAACCTCGTACGGCTGCTGCTCGGTCACTCCGTGGACGCTACGCCGGGGACCTGTGGCCGGCGCCGATGGTCGGTCAGAAGTTGATCATGTGGCCGACGATTCCCTCGACGGCCTCCTTGACGGCCTCGGACAGCGTCGGGTGGGCGAACACGTTGCGCGCCACCTCGTCGGCGGTGAGGTCCCACTTCTGCGCCAGGGTCAGCACGGGCAGCAGCTCGGTGACGTCGGGGCCGATCATGTGCGCACCGAGGATCTCGTTGTGCTTCGCGTCGGCGACGACCTTGACGAAGCCCACCGCGTCGCCGAGGCCCATCGCCTTGCCGTTGGCGGTGAAGGGGAACGTCGCGGTCTTGACGTCGTAGCCCTTCTCCTTGGCCTGGGCCTCGGAGTAGCCGAACGAGCCGATCTGCGGGTGGCAGAAGGTGGCGCGCGGCACGAAGTCGTAGTCGACCGGCATCGTGTCGGCACCGGCGAGGGTCTCGGCGGCGACGATGCCCTGTGCCTCGGCGACGTGGGCGAGCATCAGCTTGGCCGTGCAGTCGCCGATCGCGTAGACGTTGGGCACGTTGGTGCGGCAGTACTCGTCGATCGCGACGGCGCCACGGTCGGTGAGCGCGACCCCGGCGGCCTCGAGGCCGTAGCCCTCGGTGCGCGGCGCGAACCCGATCGCGGAGAGGAACTTGTCGGCCTCGAGCACCTGCTGGTCGCCACCGGCGGCCGGCGAGACGGTGACCCGGACCCCCGAGCCGGTGTCCTCGACCCCCTCGACCTTGGTGCTGAGGAGCACCTTCACGCCCAGCTTCTTGTAGTGCCGGGCGAGCTCCTTGGAGATGTCGGCGTCCTCGGTGGGCACCATCCGGTCGAGGAACTCGACGATCGTGACGTCGACGCCGAAGTTCTTCATGACGTAGGCGAACTCGACGCCGATGGCACCCGAGCCGGCGATGATGATCGAGCCCGGGAGGTTCTCGTCGAGGATCTGCTCCTCGTAGGTGACCACGTTGGGCGAGATCGTGACGCCCGGCAGCATCCGGGTGACGGCGCCCGCCGCGATGATCAGGTGGTCGAAGGTCAGCTGGCGGGTGGAGCCGTCGTCGAGCGCGACGTCCATCGACGTGGACGAGGTGAGGGTGCCCCAGCCGTCGATCTCCTGGATCTTGTTCTTCTTCATCAGGAAGTGCACGCCGCGCACGATGCCCTCGGACACCTGGCGGGAGCGCTTGAAGGTGGGGGCGTAGCTCATCGTGGCGTCGCCCTCGATGCCGTACTTCGCCTTGTCGTGGGTGAGCAGGTGCGCGATCTCCGCGTTCTTGAGGAGCGCCTTGCTCGGGATGCAGCCGACGTTGAGGCAGACCCCGCCCCAGTACTTCTTCTCGACGACCGCGACCTTCTTCCCCAGCTGCGACGCGCGGATCGCCGCGACGTACCCACCAGGACCAGCACCGAGCACCACGACGTCGAAATCAGCCATGGCGCCAGCCTATCCGGCGGCCGGGGTCCCCTCGCGCGCCAGGTCGGCACCGGGACGTGCCCGCGCCAGGTGCCGGGGGCGGCCGAGCCGTCGTGCGTCCCGGACGGTCAGCAGCCCGGCGAGCAGCGCGACCGGGCCGCCGTAGGCGATGACGGTCAGCACCGGGATCTGCTCCCAGCCGTCGAACCACGACAGGCCGGCGAGCACGAGCGCGGCTGCGGTGACCCCGACGACCGTCGCGGCGACCATCGGGCGGGCGCCCCAGAGCTGCAGCGCTCCCCCGGCGACGACGCCGAGGGCCAGGCCGAGCACGAGCACCAGCGGGAGCAGCAGGACGAAGTACAGCACCGAACCCCCGAGGTACGGGTCGATGCCCCCGAGGACGGCCGGGCCACCGGCACGTGCCGCGGCTGCCGCCGTCAGGGCCAGCACCGCGAAGAGCAGCACGTGCGCCGACAGGGCACGCACCGGCCAGCGCCACAAGGCTGACATCGGCGACATCCGACCTCCCACGGGGCCCCTCCCCCACGAGGAGTCTGAC
>DASSQL010000321.1:0-3954 GCA_035702525.1 Ornithinibacter sp.
CCGGCTCCCTCCACCCCGCCGGCCGGCACCTTCGCGTCGCCGCGGCGGCGCTCTGAACCGGTCCACTCAGCTACTCCGGAGGACGCGCAGTTCGAAGGTCGCAGGTCCCCAGGGGGTAGCACGCGACGCGGCGAACGCGGACGCAGTGGAGAGAAGTTGGCTGTCCGGAGTTGGGCTGGGTCGAAGCCCCGCGTGGGCATCATGGGACAGGAGCCGCCCGGCTCCTAAAGGGCGTACTGCAGTACTTCTCTGGGGTATCGACGCACCAGAGACCCCTCCCGCCGAGCGGAAAGGGCCTCTGACCTGCGGTGGAGCCAAGGGGACTCGAACCCCTAACCCCCTGCTTGCAAAGCAGGTGCGCTACCAATTGCGCCATGGCCCCGAGAACACCGAACCCGCGCGCACGAGGCGAGCGGGCGGCATCCGAAGGATCGAACGAACGACTCAGGCCTTCGGGGTGTCCGTGGCCTCGGCCCAGAGCTGGTTCTCGGCCTTCTTGGCCGCGATCTGCTTGGAGATCGCGAGGGCTCCGATGGCCGTCGCGGCCAGCAGAAGGATCTTCTTCACGGGGTTCACCACCTTGGGAGTGAGGATCGGGTGGTGGGCCTAACAGGACTTGAACCTGTGGCCTCTTCCTTATCAGGGAAGCGCTCTAACCGTCTGAGCTATAGGCCCGTTCACCGCGATCGGTTGCACCACCCGCGGAGGGTGGCACGGTGCACGAGGTTACCCCACCACGGCACCTGCACTCAAAACGGCCCGGATGCCGTGACGGTGCAGGTCAGTCGTCGGTGAGGGTGAGCTGCACGCCGCCGACCAGGGCGCTCGACACGTTGTAGAGGAACGCGGCGAGGGTGGCGATCGCGGTCACCAGGATGACGTCGATCACGGCGATCACGATGGACAGCGAGAGCACCCGACCCAGACCGATGAAGTCCATGATGTCGAAGCGCTGCTGGCCGTCCTGCACCACCTGGCCGACGATGCCGTTGATCTGGTCGAACACGCCCATCCCGGCCAGGATCGTCCACAGTACGAAGACCATGACGACACCGGCGATGCCCAGGGCGACCGAGAGCAGGAAGGCGATCTTCATCGCCGACCACGGGTCGACCCGCGAGACCGTGAGGCGCACCCGACGGGCGGATGCCGGGCGCGGCGCCTGCCGCGGTGCGGCAGGAGCGCTCTGGGCCTGGGCCTGGCCCTGACCGACGGCCACGGCCGGTGCGGCGACGGCGGCCGGAGCCGGTGACGCGGTGGCCGGCGCGTTGCGGGCCACGGGAGCCACCGGAACGGGGGTGGTGGGTGCGCTGGACGAGCCGGCGTCGCCGTCGGCCATCCGGCGCAGCGCGCCGGTCTCACTCCCGCGAACCCCCGCGGAACCACCGTCGGCGTACGGGGCGCGACTGGCGGAACCAGAGGAGGACGCGGCCGGGCGCACTGGGCGCCCCGCGCTTTCTGCGGTGCTCACTCACGACCTCCTGTGTCCTCGTCGTCAACCGACGGTACGGCATCGGTCGCCTCGTCTGCGACACCTGACCCGGCGGGCCCAGAACCCGAGACGTCATCGTCACCGTCGAGAACCTCGGATGCCGTGCCGGTCACCTCGGTCGCCTGGGCGCCCTCAGCGCCCTCTGCGGCCTCGACGGCTTCCTCGACCTCACGCTCGGGGTTGAGGGCGATGCCGACGATGGCGTCGTTCTTCCCGGCCTTGGCGAACTGCACGCCCATCGTGTTGCGGCCGGTGAGGCGCACCTCGTCGACCCGCGAGCGCACGACGTTGCCCTTCTCGAAGATCACCAGCACCTCGTCGTCCTCGTCGACGGTCAGCGCCCCGACGAGGTCACCGCCCTTGTCGGACAGCTTGGCGACGGCGACGCCGTAGATGGCGCGGCCCTTGACGTTCCACTCCGAGACCTTGGAGCGCTTGGCCAGGCCCGACTCGAACACGACGAACACGTCGGGGTCGGTGCCCTGGTGCACCACGGACATCGCGAGCATCGAGTCGCCGTCGCGGAACTTCATCCCGGTGACACCCGAGGTGGACCGGCCCATCGGGCGCAGCGTGGCGTCGTCGGCGTGGAAGCGCACCGACTGGCCCTTGCGCGAGACGAGCAGCAGGTCGTCGCTGGACTCGGCCAGGCCTGCGCCGACCAGCTCGTCGCCGTCGCGCAGGTTGACCGCGATCAGGCCACCACTGCGCGGACTGTCGTACTCGCTCAGCCGGGTCTTCTTGACCAGCCCGGCCTTGGTGGCGAGCACCAGGTAGGCCGCCGACGCGTAGTCGCGCACCGCGAGCACCTGGGCGATCTGCTCGCCCGGCTGGAAGGCCATCACGTTGGCGACGTGCTGGCCCTTGCCGTCGCGGCCGGCATCCGGCAGCTCGTAGGCCTTGGCGCGGTAGACGCGACCGAGGTTGGTGAAGAACAGCAGCCAGTGGTGCGACGTGGTCGTGAAGAAGTGGTCGACCATGTCCTCGCCCCGCAGCGAGGCCCCGCGCACGCCCTTGCCGCCGCGCCGCTGCGAGCGGTACGCGTCGACCCGGGTGCGCTTGGCGTAGCCGCCGCGGGTGATCGTGACGACGACGTCCTCCTCGGGGATGAGGTCCTCCATCGACATGTCGCCGTCGAACGGCATGATCTTGCTGCGCCGGTCGTCGCCGTACTTCTTGACGATCTCGGCGAGCTCCTCGCTGACGATGTCGCGCTGGCGACCCGGCTTGGCGAGGATGTCGGTGAAGTCGACGATCATCGCCTCGAGCTCGTCGTGGTCGTCGATGATCTTCTGCCGCTCCAGGGCCGCGAGGCGGCGCAGCTGCATGTCGAGGATGGCCTGGGCCTGCACCTCGTCGATGTCGAGCAGCTCCATCAGCCCGCTGCGCGCCTCGTCGACGGTGGGCGAGCGGCGGATCAGGGCGATGACCTCGTCGAGCGCGTCGAGCGCCTTGAGCAGGCCACGCAGGATGTGGATGCGCTCCTCGGCCTTGCGCAGCCGGTAGGCGGTGCGGCGCTGGATGACGTCGAGCTGGTGCTCGACCCAGTAGCGGATGAACGCGTCGATCGGCAGGGTGCGCGGCACGCCGTCGACCAGCGCGAGCATGTTGGCGCCGAAGTTGGTCTGCAGCTGGGTGTGCTTGAACAGGTTGTTGAGCACGACCTTGGCGACGGCATCGCGCTTGAGCACGATGACCAGGCGCTGGCCGGTGCGGCCTGAGGTCTCGTCGCGGATGTCGGCGATGCCGGACAGCCGGCCGTCCTTGACGTGCTCGGCGATCTTCTGCGCGAGGGAGTCCGGGTTGACCTGGTAGGGCAGCTCGGTGACGACCAGGCACTGCCGGTTCTGGATCTCCTCGACCTCGACGACCGCGCGCATGATGATCGAGCCACGGCCGGTGCGGTAGGCGTCCTCGATGCCGCGGGTGCCCATGATCAGCGCGCCGGTCGGGAAGTCCGGGCCCTTGATCTCGCGCATGACCGCTTCGAGCATCTCCTCGCGGTTCGCGTCGGGGTGCGCGAGCACCCACTGCGCGGCCTCGGCCACCTCGCGCAGGTTGTGCGGCGGGATCTGGGTGGCCATTCCGACCGCGATGCCGGACGAGCCGTTGACGAGCAGGTTCGGGAACCGGCTCGGCAGCACGTCGGGCTCGAGGGTCTTGCCGTCGTAGTTGGGGCGGAAGTCGACGGTCTCCTCGTCGATGTCGCGCACCATCTCCATGGCCAGCGGCGCCATCCGGCACTCGGTGTACCGCGGGGCGGCGGCCGGGTCGTCGCCCGGGCTGCCGAAGTTGCCCTGCCCCTGCACGAGGGGGTACCGCAGCGACCAGTCCTGCACGAGGCGCACCAGGGCGTCGTAGATCGACTGGTCACCGTGCGGGTGGTAGGCACCCATGACCTCGCCGACGACACGGCTGCACTTGTTGAAGCCGCGGTCGGGGCGGTAGCCACCGTCGTACAT
>DASSQL010000322.1:0-19182 GCA_035702525.1 Ornithinibacter sp.
GTCGGGTGAGGTCTGCTCGGCGAGCTCGAGGGCGGCATCCATCGCCCCCGGCTCCTCGGGGTTGGGGAAGGACACGGTCGGGAACATCGGGTCGGGCTCGGCCTGCGACTCCACCGGGATCGGTGCCGCGAAGCCTGCCGCCAGGAACGCCAGGCGCACCGTCTCGGACCCCACCCCGTGCAGGGCGGTGTGCACCACCGTGACGTCGCGGGGGCTGTCCGGCAGCACGACCGTGCGCACGTCGTCGAGGTAGGCGTCGAGCACCGAGTCGTCGAGGGTGTGCCAGCCGTCGTCGGGCAGCCGCACCGACGCCACCGACGCGACCTGCGCGATCTCGGCGGCGATCGACCCGTCGACGGGCGGCACGATCTGCGAGCCGTCGCCGACGTAGACCTTGTAGCCGTTGTCCTCGGGCGGGTTGTGCGAGGCGGTGACCATGACCCCGGCGTCCGCGCCGAGGTGGCGGATCGCGTAGGCCAGCACCGGGGTGGGCAGCGGGTGGGGGAGCACCGACGCCTGGCCGCCCATCCCGACGACGACGGCGCAGGTGTCGTGCGCGAACACGTCGGAGTTGGTGCGGGCGTCGTAGCCGACCACGACGAACGGCTCGGGGTCGAGGGTCTTCAGGTACGCGGTGAGGCCGGCCGCCGCGCGGATGACGACGGCGCGGTTCATCCGGTTCGGCCCGCCCCCCAGGTGGCCGCGCAGGCCGGCGGTGCCGAACTCCAGCATCCCGGACATGGCGTCGGCGAGCCGGGTGGCCGCGGCGTCGTCGCCGGCCTCCGCTGCGGTGGCGAGGCCCTCGAGCTCGGCCCGGGTCACGGCATCCGGGTCGTCGGCGGCCCAGGCCCGGGCGGCGGCGAGGAGGTCGGTGAGCGGTGCGGCGGCGGCATCCGGCATGGCAGGCCTCAGATCCGGCCGACGACGGCGGCGAGCAGGCGGCCGCACCGGTCGGCGGCGTCGCGCCCGGTCTCGAGGACCTCCTCGTGGTTGAGGGGGGTCTTCGAGATGCCGGCGGCGGGGTTGGTGACCAGCGAGATGCCGAGCACCTCGAGCCCGCTCTGCCGGGCGGCGATCGCCTCGAGCGAGGTCGACATGCCGACCAGGTCGCCGCCGAAGATGCCGGCCATCCGCACCTCGGCCGGGGTCTCGTAGTGCGGCCCGCGGAACTGCACGTAGACGCCCTCCTCGAGGCGGGGGTCGATCTCCTTGGCGATCGCGCGCAGGCGGGGGGAGTAGACGTCGGTGAGGTCGACGAAGTTGGCGCCCTCGATGGGGGAGGTTGCCGTGAGGTTGATGTGGTCGGAGATCAGCACCGGGGTGCCGGGCGCCCACTCCTCGCGCAGCCCGCCGCAGCCGTTGGTGATGACCACGGTGCGGCACCCGGCCGCCGCAGCGGTGCGGATGCCGTGCACGACCGCGCGCACCCCGCGCCCCTCGTAGTAGTGGGTTCGGGTGCCGTAGACCAGGGCGCGCCGGCCGGTGTCGCCGATCGCGACCGAGCGCATCGTGCCGCTGTGCCCCGCGACCGCGGCCTTGCCGAAGCCCGGCACGTCGGTGTTCTCGATCGTCGCGAGCGTCTCGCCGATCAGGTCGCCGGTCTGGCCCCAGCCGGAGCCGAGCACGAGCGCGACGTCGTGGCGCTCCACCCCGGTGCGCTCGCGGATGACCGCGGCGGCGGCCTCGGCGACCGCGAACGGGTCGGTGGCGGGGTCGGACAGGTCGTGGGCGGCGGCGTTGTCGGTCACGGGCGCAGCGTATCGATGCCGTGGGATGCCGGGCCACGCCCGGGTGCTCGACCTCACCTTCCGGCGTCGAGGTGAAACGCGGACGCCGGGGGCCAGGAGATCACCTCGAACCGCGAGGAGGGCTCGTGGGTCGAGGTGCAACGCGGGCGCCAGGGGCCGGAAGATCACCTCGAACCCGCGGGCAGGAGCGCCCGGAGGGACCCGAGGGCACCCGTGATCCGGGTCGGGTTCGTCCCTGTGTCGAAACTTTGTCGAGGGAAGTGCATCCAGGCGAGGGGGTCACGCGGAAGAAGGGGTGTCAGACCACCTCCCCGAAAGGACCTCTGCGATGCGACGCATCATTCCCGTGGCCGCCGTGCTGGCTCTCACCCTCGCCACCGCCGCGTGCGGCAGCGACGACGCCGACCCCGCCGCCACCACCTCGGCCCCGATGACCACCTCCGCCGCACCGTCCCCCTCGCCGAGCGAGTCGATGGCGTCGGCCGACATCGTCGACACCGCCGTGGCCGCCGGCGACTTCACCACGCTCGCCGCGGCCCTCACCGCCGCCGGCCTGGTCGACACCCTCAAGGGCACCGGTCCGTTCACGGTCTTCGCCCCCACCGACGACGCCTTCGCCAAGCTCCCGGCCGGCACCGTCGACACCCTGCTCAAGGACCCCAAGGGCGACCTGACCCAGATCCTGACCTACCACGTCGTGCCCGGGAAGGTGATGGCCGCGGACGTCGTCAAGCTCGACGGCCAGAAGGTCAAGACCGTGCAGGGCGGCGAGCTCACCATCGGCGTCGACGGCGACAAGGTCACCCTGACCGACGCCGCCGGCAACACCGTCAACGTGACGATGACCGACGTCGAGGCGAGCAACGGCGTCATCCACGTCATCGACGGCGTGCTGATGCCCAAGTGACCTGAGCAGCCGATGCCGGGCCCGCTCGGCCGTGCGCGACTCACCGCGAAGTACCCACCCGACCACCGCCCTCGCAGCGGCTGTCGAGGTGGGTGCTTCGCCGTCAGTCGGCGACAGCCAGTGCGGCGTCGCCTCGCGGGGACAGGCTGACCGGGTCGCCGGGCGCGAACCCGGTGACCTCGGTGTTGGGCACCTGCACGGTCACCAGCGTGCCGTCCGGGGTGCGCACGATGACTCGGCCGTGGCCGCCCAGGAAGCTGGCGCTGACCACGGATGCCGTGCCGTCGGCCGCGTGCTCCACGTGCACCCCCTCGGGGCGCACCAGCACCAGGGCCTCGGGGCCGCCCGCCGAGCCCGGCAGCAACGGCACGCTGCCGCCGAGCAGGAA
Source organism: Ornithinibacter sp. (assembly GCA_035702525.1). Classification (GTDB taxonomy): domain Bacteria; phylum Actinomycetota; class Actinomycetes; order Actinomycetales; family Dermatophilaceae; genus Fodinibacter. The sequence goes on from DASSQL010000322.1 coordinate 3,044, forward strand.
CGCGGTGGTGCCCTCGACCCTGGCCCGGATCCGGTTGGTCAGCCCGACGAAGTCGGCGACGAACGGCGTCTGCGGGGCGCTGTAGAGCTCGGCCGGCGCGGCCAGCTGCTCGAGCTTCCCCACCGACATCACCCCCACCCGGTCGGCGACCGCCAGGGCCTCCTCCTGGTCGTGGGTGACGAACAGCGTGGTCGTGCCGACCTCGAGCTGGATGCGGCGGATCTCGTCGCGCAGCTGGGTGCGCACCTTGGCGTCGAGGGCCGAGAGCGGCTCGTCGAGGAGCAGCACCTGGGGCTCGATCGCCAGGGCGCGGGCCAGTGCCACGCGCTGCTGCTGGCCGCCGGAGAGCTGGTGGGCGTACTTGTCGGCGTGCTCCTCGAGCCCCACGAGGTCGAGCATCTCGGCCGTGCGGGCCCGGCGAGTGGTGCGGTCGCGGCCGCGCAGCTCGAGGCCGAACTCGACGTTCTGGCGGGCGGTCATGTGCGGGAACAGGCTGTACGCCTGGAAGACCATCCCCATGTCGCGCTTGTTCGCGGGCACCCGGGTGAGGTCCTGGCCACCCACCTCGACGGTGCCCGAGTCGGGGTCCTCGAGGCCGGCCAGGCAGCGCAGCGCCGTGGTCTTGCCGCACCCGGAGGGGCCGAGCAGCGCGACGAACTCGCCGGGCTCGATGTGCAGGGTGAGGCCGTCGAGCGCCGCCACCCCGCCGTACACGCGGTGCAGGTCGGTGAGCCGGACGGCGGTGCCGCGGGTGGGTTCGGTCATGCTGCGGCATCCTTGCGGTCGGCGTGGGAACGTCGGAGGCGGGCGAGGGGTGAGCTACCGGCGGTGCTGCTGCCGACGAACGACATCGCGAACAGCACCGCGAACGCGAAGGCGAGCGCGAGCAGGCCGACGGCGACCGAGATCTTCGCGTCGGACTTGCCCAGCTCGTACATCGCGACCTGGAGGTTCTTCTTGCTGAACAGGCTCGCGATGGTGAACTCGCCCAGCACCAGGGCGACCGACAGGAACGACGCCGACAGCACCGACGAGCGCAGGTTGGGCAGCACGATGCGGCGCATCACGGTGAACCACGACGCCCCGAGCGACCGCGCCGCCTCGGACAGGGTGCGCACGTCGATGGCGCGCAGCCCGGCATCCAGCGACCGGTAGGCGTAGGGGAGCACCAGCACGACGTAGGCCAGCGACAGCCACAGGGTCGAGCTCCCCACCAGGTAGTAGACCCAGGCGTAGACCGGCGCGAGCCCGACGACGAGCACGATGGCGGGCACGGTGAGGGGGAGCAGGCAGATGAACTCGACGGTGCGCGACAGCCCCGGGAGCCGCAGCCGCACCCAGGTCATCGTCGGCACGAGGATCAGCAGCATCAGGATCGGGGTGACGATGGCCAGCCCCAGCGAGGCGAGGAAGCCCTCGCGCAGGGCGGGGTAGTCGGTGGTGATCTTCGGTACGTCGACCAGGGTGCGCCACGTGTCGGCGGTGTGGCCGTTGCCGCCCGGGCCCTGCGTCGTGAACTCCAGCGCGCCGAGCAGGGGCAGGAGGAAGAAGGTCACCGCGACGGTGATCGCACCCCAGCGGAAGACGGTCTGCCGGCGCCGGTACGCCGCGCGCTGGCCGCTCATCGCTGCATCCAGCGGCTGGCCCGGCGGTCGAGGAAGACGTAGGCGGTCATGACGAGCGCGACCACGACGATCATCGCCAGGGCCATCGCCTTGCCGACGTTCTCCTGCCCGAGGATCACCTCGGAGCTCATCGTCCCGGCGATCTGCAGCGGGAGCAGGGGGGTGCCCTGCGAGATGAGGGCCTTCGCGGTGGCGTAGGCCGAGAAGGCGTTGGTGAAGAGCAGCAGCATCGCGCCGACGAACGACGGCAGCAGGATGGGGCCGGCCACCCGGCGCCAGAACGTCCAGGTCGTGCCGCCGAGGGTCTCGGTGGCCTCACGCCACTGCGGGCGCAGCCCCTCGACGGCGGGCAGGAAGACGATGACCATGAGCGGGATCTGGAAGTAGAGGTAGACGAGCATCAGGCCCTTGTTCCACCCGTAGAGCCAGAACCCGGTGCCGGTGTCGATGCCGACGGCGTTGAGCCACGCGGTGATCAGACCGGTCATGCCGAAGGAGGCTACGAACGCGAATGCCAGTGCGACACCGCCGAACTGGGCGAGCACGCCGCACAGCGAGGTGACGAACCGCTTGGTCACGCTGCTTCCCTTCGCCGTGCTCACGGCATACGCGAGGATGCCGCCGATCACGGCGCCCGCGACCGCCGTCACCGCCGAGAGCACGACGGAGTTGCGCAGGGCCCGCAGCACCGCCGGCGACGTCAGTGCCTGCACGTTGGCCATGGTGAAGCCGTTGTCGTCGAGGAACGCGCCGACGAGCACCACGAGGGTCGGGATCAGCAGGAAGACCGTCGTGTAGGCGAAGAAGGGGACGACGCCCAGGAGGGCACTCGACGGGCGACGCCTGACGAGTGCCCCCCCACGCGAGGCGTCAGCCAACGGCGTTGGCCCAGTTGGCTGCCAGGTAGGTCTTGCCGGACTCGGCGTCGGCCTGGGTCGGCACGATCGGGGTGCCGTCGACGGGCGGCAGCGCGGCGGCTGCGGTGGTGTCGAGCGTGCCCGCGGCCTTCATGGCCTCGAAGCGGATCGGCCGGGCGCCACCCTTGAGCCAGAGGTTCTGGCCGGCGTCGGAGAAGAGGAACTCCTGCCACAGCCGCGCGGCGGCGGGGTGAGGGGCGTCGGCGTTGACCGCCTGGTTGTAGTACCCGGCGATGACGGCCTCCTTGGGCACCATCACCTTCCAGCTCGGCAGCTTGGCCGTCTCGGCGGCGTTGAGGTAGTCCCAGTCGATGACGACCGGGGTCTGGCCCGACTCGATGGTGGCGGGGGTCGGGTCGACCGGCAGGAAGTTGCCGGCCTTGTTGAGCTGGCTGAAGAAGTCGACGCCCTTGGTGAGGTCACCGACCGTTCCACCGTTGGCGACCGAGGCCATCTGCACGCCGGCGAAGGCCGCGCCGGCCTCGGTGGGGTTGCCGTTCAGGGCCACCTTGCCCTTGTAGTCGGCCTTGAGGAGGTCGGCGACGGACGTCGGTGCGGGCACCTTGGCCGAGTCGTAGCCGATGCCCATGTAGCCGCCGTAGTCGTTGACCCACAGGCCGGTCGGCTCCTTGAAGTCGTCGCCGATGTCCTTCCAGGTCTGCACCTGGTAGGGCGCGAACATCGCGGTGTTGGCCAGGGTGACAGCAGCGCCCAGGTCGAACACGTCCGGGGCCCCGGACTGGCCCTTGAGCCGCTGGGCCGTCGAGATCTCGTCGGCGCTGCTGCCGTCGGGCTGGTCGCTGGTGATCTTGATCTCGGGGTACTTGGCCTGGAAGGCCTTGATGACCTCGCCGTAGTTCGCCCAGTTCGGCGGCAGCGCGATGACGTTGAGGGCGCCCTCCTTCTTGGCCGCCGCCTCCAGCGCAGCCATCCCGCCGAAGGCCTCCGCAGAGGTCGCGGTCTTGGCGTCGGCGGCGCCCGACGAGCCCGAGGCGGCCGGGGTCGCCTTGTCGTCGCTGGGCGGGGAGCAGGCCACCACGGTCGCCGCAGCGAATCCGATCATGGCGAGGGCGCCCGCGCGCCTCGTGAAGGAGTGGGTCATCGTGACCTCCGGGTCATGGACGGCTGGTGCCGGGAGCCTCGCAGTTGAAGCCCTTTTCGCACTCTAGGGACCGTCGGGTGGGGAGGGAACACAAGCCTCGTGTGTTCTACGAGACGAAACTCAAACGTGACCGCCGCTCCAGCAACCGTCGGCCGGACGCCCCCCTCCCGTTCACCCGGCGGTCGTGCCGGCCGGCGCACGGACCGGTGGGGCGCCCGACGTCGGCACCGGCCACCTGCGGCGCAGTGGTTGGATGGACGACGTGAGCGCGCGGTCGAGCAGAGTCGTCATCCTGGGTGGGGGGCCCGGTGGGTACGAGGCCGCCCTCGTCGCCGCGCACCTCGGTGCCGAGGTCACCGTCGTCGAGCGCGACGGCCTGGGCGGTGCGGCGGTGCTCACCGACTGCGTGCCGAGCAAGACGCTGATCTCCACGGCCGACTACATGAGCGACTTCGAGACCGCCCACGAGCTCGGGGTGCACCTCGAGGACGCCGAGGGCGACGAGGTCGCGGATGCCGTGGCCGACCTCCGCGAGGTCAACGCACGGGTGCTCGACCTGGCCGCCGCGCAGAGCGACGACATCGCCACCCGCCTGGCCGAGGTCGGGGTGCGGGTGCTGGCCGGCCGGGCCGTGCTGACCTCCCCCACGACGGTGCGCGCCGAGACGGCCGACGGCGTGCTCGACCTCGAGACCGACGTGGTGCTCGTCGCCACCGGTGCCGGGCCGCGGGTCATGGACACGGCGCGCCCCGACGGCGAGCGCATCCTCACCTGGCAGCAGATCTACGACCTCGACACCCTGCCCGAACGGCTCGTCGTGGTGGGGTCGGGCGTCACCGGCGCCGAGCTGGCCCAGGCCTACCTCGGGCTCGGCTCGCAGGTCGTCCTCGTCTCCTCGCGCGACCGGGTGCTCCCCGGCGAGGACCCCGATGCCGCCCAGGTCATCGAGGACGTCTTCACCAAGCGCGGGATGGAGGTGCTCGGCCGGTCGCGGATGGCGTCCGTCGAGCGCACCGCCGACGGCGTGCTCGTCCGGCTCGAGGACGGTCGCGAGGTCGCCGGGTCGCACGCACTGCTGGCCGTGGGCTCGGTGCCGCACACCGGCAGCATCGGGCTCGAGGACGTCGGCGTCGAGCTCACGGCATCCGGGCACATCGCGGTCGACCGGGTCTCGCGCACCTCGGTGCGGGGCGTCTACGCCGCCGGCGACTGCACCGGGGTGCTCCCGCTGGCATCGGTGGCGGCCATGCAGGGCCGCATCGCGATGTCGCACGCGCTGGGCGACGCCGTGGCGCCGCTCAACCTGCGCGTGGTGTCGGCCAACATCTTCACCGACCCCGAGATCGCGACCGTCGGGGTGTCGCAGAAGGACGTCGACGACGAGGTGGTCGACGCCGAGGTGCTGATGCTGCCGCTGTCCCGAAACGCCCGCGCGAAGATGCTCGGCATCACCGACGGCTTCGTGAAGCTGTTCGCGCAGAAGGGTTCCGGTGCCGTGGTGGGCGGGGTCGTGGTCGCGCCACGCGCCTCCGAGCTGATCTTCCCGGTCACCCTCGCCGTGCAGCACCGCCTCAACGTCGACCAAGTGGCCTCGACGTTCACCGTCTACCCGTCGTTGTCCGGCTCGATCGCCGAGGCGGCCCGTCGCCTCCACGCCACCGACTGACCGCACCCACCGGAGGAGTCACCGTGAAGAAGGTCCGCGCCGCTGCCGTCATCGCCGTCGTCACGACGGCGGTGAGCCAGGCCCGCGAGTACGCCCGCGAGCACCCGGACGAGGCCGCCGCGGGCCTGGACAGGGTCGAGGACTTCCTGCGCGGCAGGACGGCGGCGAAGCACGCCTCCTTCCTCGACAAGGGCAGCGCCGCACTGCGCCAGGGCCTCGGTCTGCCGCGCCGTTCCGCCGCCCCCGGTGCCACCACCGCTGCCGCCGCGACCACCCTCGTCGACGAGTCCGGGCTCACCGACCCCGATCCCGACACCACCGAGCCGCCCGCGACCTACGGCTTCCGCGACCCGGTCGCGCCGAACCCGTCACCGGGCACCAGCGACGACCCGCAGCCACGCCGGTGGGACGACGACCCGGCCCCCCTGACCCCGGGGGAGCGGCCCCGGCACTGACCGGGATCGGTGGGCAGCGGAGGGCCGTAGCCTCCCGCCGCCGAGGCAGGATGGTGCTGTACGGGGGATCCCGTCGAGGTCAGGAGACGACAATGAAGCTCATCCGAACGGCCGTTCTCGTCGCCGCAGCGGTCGCGGCGGTCAACAAGGCCAAGGAGTACGCGCGCGACAACCCCGAGGCGGCCTCGGGCACCATCGACAAGGCCGAGTCCTTCGTGCGCGACAAGGCCGGGCCGAAGTACGCCGACACCGTGGGCAAGGGCAGCCAGGCGCTGCGGCAGGGCCTCGGGCTCCCGCGCGCGGCGGGCTCCTCCGCCGGCACGTCGACGGCGACGACCTCGTCCGCCGACCCGTCATCACCGACGCCCGGCGCCGCTCAGACGCCGGCGGGCTTCGACCCGGCGATCTGAGGGGCACCGGTGAGCGAGCAGCCCACTCCCGGCGGTCCGCCCCTGCCGCCCGACCACGTGCCCACGACACCCGACCCGGTCGTTCCGTCGCCCCTCTCGCCGGACCCTGCGGGACCGATGCCGCCGACGCCGGTGCCCGACCCCGCGAGCCCTCCGACCGAGCCCGGTCCCGGCCCGCAGCCACCGGGTCCCGGCACGGAACCGCTGATCGCGGGCGCCGCCGGCGGCTGAGCCGGGAGAGCAAGGTCACAACCGAGTAGGCCTGCCGCACAGGCCCTCTGGTCAAGGCGCCCCTCACGGTCGTGGGAGAATGAACCCGTCGAAAGGCGGGCCAAACGCATGGACTGTGCAGCCCTACTCCTGGAACACCGGTCGAGCATCCTCGACGAGAGCTACACGGTTCTCGAACGCTCGCACGTCCACCACTACGAGGCCGCCGGCGAGGAGTTCACCCGTGCACGGCTCGAGGGTCTGTTCGACCTCGTCGTGACCGCGATCGGGAACCGCGACCTGGCCGGCGTCAGTGCGTACGCGGTCAACGTCGCCGAGGAGCGCTTCAAGGCGGGCTTCGACATCAGCGAGGTGCAGGCTGCGTTCAACGCGATCGAGGAAGCCATGTGGCGCCAGATCGTCGAGTCCGCGGCTCCCGAGGACCTCGCCGAGGCGACCGGCCTGATGAACACCGTGCTCGGCTTCGGCAAGGACGTCCTGGCGCGCACCTATGTGTCGCTCGCCTCGCGCCGGCACGTGCGCTCGCTCGACCTGACCGCCATGTTCGCCGGCACCCAGGCCCGCCCGGAGCAGACCGAGCACCTCGCGTAAACGGCATCCCCCCTGACCAGGGGGTGTGCGGCCATCCGGTCGACTGCGCCGATCGGCCTGTCCGTGGCCCGTACTGGCTACGCGTGGCACCACCCGTCCGGGCTATTCTCGGCGCCCTCGAGCGCGAGTACGGTCGAAAGGCCGCGCGTGGACCCGGACGTCCCGGGCCGAGCGGTCGAGGAGGGCCCCGAATGACCACCATGCCCCGTCGGGTCCGGCGCATCGCGCCCGTCACCGCGCTGGCCGCAGCACTCGTCGCCGGGGCCGCCGTCCCGGCATCCGCGGCCCCGCCGTTCACCGAGCACTGGGACGACGACGTGACGGTCGTGCACCCCGCCGGCTCGGCCGACTTCTGCGACCTGCCCTTCGACGTGGTCGAGCGCACCCAGGAGCGGGGCAGCTTCGTCGGGGTGAACCGCGGCCCCGCCGGGCTGTTCTACGGGGCCGCCAAGTTCAACGGCACCATCACCTGGACCAACCCGGCCAACGGCCGCAACTACCGCAACGAGTACTCGGGCTCGGACCGCGACCAGAAGGTGGTCGACAACGGTGACGGCACGCTCACCCTGCAGGTGCAGCAGACCGGGCCGAACCGGTACTACGACAACGGCACGCTCGCGTTCATCGACACCGGGATGGTGCGCTTCACCATCACCTTCGACGACGGCGGCACGCCCACCGACCCGACCGACGACGGTGAGGGGCAGTTCGTCAGCCTCGATGCGCTCACCGGCCTCCGCCAGACCCAGGGGCGCGACTTCTGCGCCGACCTGGTCGAGTTCCTCGGCTAGTGAAGCAGGCACTGTCAGGGAGCCGAGGGAAGAGAGAACGCGCCGTGCGACGACGGGGTCACACGGCGCGTTCTCTGCTCCGCCGGGGCGCGGCAGCCCCGGCGGTCACTCGTCCTTGATCTCGCAGAGCACGGCGCCGTTGGACACCGTGGCGCCGACCTCGGCAGCCAGCCCGGTGACCGTGCCGGCCTTGTGCGCGGTGATCGGCTGCTCCATCTTCATCGCCTCGAGCACGACGACGAGGTCGCCCTCGGCGACGGTCGCGCCCTCCTCGACGGCGATCTTGACGATGGTGCCCTGCATGGGCGCGGTGAGGGAGTCGCCGGATGCCGCGGAGCCCGCCTTCGCGGCGCCCGAGCGTCGCGGCGCCCTCGTCCTGGAGCCACCGCCACCGCCACCGGAGCCGCCGCCGAGCGACAGGCCGCCGGGGAGCGAGACCTCGAGCCGCTTGCCGCCGACCTCGACGACCACGGTCTGGCGCTCGTCGGGCTCGGCCGCGTCGGCCGACCCACCGGCGTACGCGGGGATGTCGTTGTCGAACTCGGTCTCGATCCACCGGGTGTGGATGGTGAACTTCTCGTCGGGGTCGGCCGGGGCGAACGCCACGTCGGAGACCACCTTGCGGTGGAACGGCGTGACCGTGGGCATGCCCTCGATGACGAGCTCGTCGAGGGCCCGGCGGGAGCGCTCGAGGGCCTGCTGACGGGTGCGGCCGGTGACGATGAGCTTGGCGATCATCGAGTCGAAGGCGCCCGCGACGGTGTCGCCCTCGAGCAGGCCGGAGTCCCAGCGCACGCCGGGGCCCTGGGGCACCCGCATGGTCGTGACGGTGCCGGGCGCGGGGAGGAAGCCGCGACCGGCATCCTCGCCGTTGATCCGGAACTCGATCGAGTGGGCGTGCGGCTCGGGGTCGGGGTAGTCGAGCGACTCGCCGTCGGCGATGCGGAACTGCTCGCGCACCAGGTCGATGCCGGTGACCTCCTCGGACACCGGGTGCTCGACCTGCAGGCGGGTGTTGACCTCGAGGAAGGAGATGTCGCCCTGGGGGCCGACGAGGAACTCGCAGGTGCCGGCGCCGACGTAGCCGGCCGCGCGCAGGATCTCCTTGGAGGCCCGGAGCAGCTCGGTGTGCTGGTCGTCGGTGATGAAGGGGGCCGGAGCCTCCTCGACGAGCTTCTGGTTGCGGCGCTGCAGCGAGCAGTCGCGGGTGGAGACCACGACGACATTGCCGTGCTGGTCGGCGAGGCACTGGGTCTCGACGTGCCGGGGGTGGTCGAGGAAGCGCTCGACGAAGCACTCGCCGCGACCGAACGCCGTGACGGCCTCGCGCACCGCGGACTCGAACAGCTCGGGGATCTCCTCGAGGGTGCGGGCGACCTTCAGGCCACGACCGCCACCGCCGTAGGCCGCCTTGATGGCGACGGGCAGGCCGAACTCCGTCGCGAAGGCGACGACCTCGTCGGGGCCGTCGACCGGGTCGGCGGTGCCGGGCACGAGCGGGGCCTTGGCGGCCAGCGCGATGTGCCGGGCCTTCACCTTGTCGCCGAGGCTGTCGATGGCCTCGGGGCCGGGGCCGATCCAGACCAGACCGGAGTCGATGACCTTCTGGGCGAACCCGCCGTTCTCGGCGAGGAAGCCGTAGCCCGGGTGGACCGCGTCGGCGCCGGCCTGGTGCGCGATCTCGATCAGCTTGTCCTGCAGCAGGTAGGAGTCACCCGGGGTGGACCCGCCGAGGGCGTAGGCCTCGTCGGCGACCTTGACGTGGAGTGCGTCGCGGTCGGGCTCGGCGTAGACGGCGACGGATCCGATGCCGTGGTCCGCGCAGGCGCGGGCGATACGTACCGCGATCTCACCCCGGTTGGCGATGAGGACTTTGCTGATGGCCATGTCTCGGACTCTATCGGTAGCCCGACCCCCACACTCGGCCGGTCGGGCCCCCTGCGAGCACCGGTGTGACGCAGTAGACGGACGGTTGCGTCACACGCCGAGCGTCGTCGCCAGCCGGCCGAGCAGCTCGCCCAGCGCGGCGCGATCGTCGGGCTCGAGGCCGGCCAGGAGGCGGGCCTCGTTGGCGACGTGCTCGTCCATCGCGGCGTCGATGACCCGGTGCCCCTCGGCGGTCAGGACCACGGTGCGCGAGCGGCCGTCGGTGGTGCTCGCCCGGCGCTCGACCAGGCCCTTCGAGGCGAGCCGGTCGACGCGCTTGGTCACCGCCCCGGAGGTCACCATGGTGCGCTCACCGAGCTCGCCGGGAGTCAGCGCGTAGGGGGCGCCCTGCCGCCGCAGCGTGGCCAGCACGTCGAAGTCGCCCTCACCGAGGCCGTGGCGGGCGTACACCTCGACCAGCTCGGGGGTGAGTGCCAGGGCGATCCGGTGGATGCGGCCGATGACGAGCAGGGGGGAGGCGTCCAGCTCGGGGCGCTCGGCGGCCCACTGGGCGACGACGGTGCTCACGTGGTCCATGGCAGGACGCTATCCCTGACCGGACGCGGCGCGGCGGGTGCTGCGGGCAGCGGCGGTCAGGCGGCGGTCACGCGGCGGGTTTGATCGCCCCGAGATCGACCAGCTCGCGGTAGAGGTAGGGGCCGAGGGTCTTGGAGTAGGTGACGGTCAGGTGGGTGACGTCGCGGTAGACGGTGACGCCGCCGATGACCGCCGGGCAGATGCCGTCGCGGCAGTAGTACTTGGTGAGGTCGAGCAGCTTGGAGCCCTTGACCGTGCCGGCCGTCTCCTGGAAGGCGTCGAAGTTGCCCATGACGACCTTCTCCGGGGAGGCGCAGGTGGTGGGCGTGATCTCGCGGGCGCGCTCGAGGCAGTCCAGCGGGCTCTCGGAGTGACGGGGGTTGTCGCGCACCGCGACGATCGGCACGCCGAGCTTGGCCAGCGGTTTCCAGGCGGCCTGCATGCTCTTGACCTGCTCGTCCGGCGTGCCCCCGTTGAACCTGGCGTAGCCGGTGGTGAGGATCAGGTCGGTGGTCGGAGCCTGCTTGATCAGCCAGGGCTCGAGCTTGGCCTTCCACGCCTGGCAGGAGTCGACCCGGGCCTTGTTGTAGTGGTTGATCGGGTCGCGCGTCCACGCACAGCTGCCCTTGAGCTGGGCCGTGACCGAGATCTTGCCCTGCTTGACCAGGGTCTCGAGGGCGGGCAGCAGCATCTGCGCGTGCGAGTCGCCGACGAGCACGACGTGCGGGATGCGCCGGTTCTCGACGTCGCCGAAGGTGCAGCCGGCGAGCTTGGTGCCGGTGATCCCGGTGAAGCAGCCGGGGTAGTGAGTGAAGTCGCGGACGGCTGCCGCCGGCGCCGGGATCATCGTGCCCGCGAGCTCGGGGTTCGTGCAGGGCTTCTGCGGGTCCATCGCCGCGGCGCCGAAGCAGTCGGGGATGTCCTTCAGCACGGCATCCGCGACGGCCTGCTGTGTGTGCTCGACGGCCACGGCCGTGCCGACCCCGACCCGGGCGCCGCCGACGAGCACCGCGGCTCCGGCGGCGGTCGCGACGAGGGCCGTGAGGGGCCGGCGCAGCGCCGGGCGCCGGGTGAAGCGCACCGGGTCCTCGACCCAGACCTTCGTGCCCCAGGCCGCGAGGACGGCGCCGACCAGGATGAGCAGCCGGGCCTGCAGGCCCATGGTGTGCCCGAGGATGACGGGCACGATGACGATCGGCGGCCAGTGCCACAGGTACAGCGAGTAGGAGATGTCGCCGAAGAAGCCCACCGGGCGCCACCGCATCAGCGGGGCGGGCGAGAGCCGGCCGAGGGGCTCGCCGGCCGCGATGATCGCGACGGTCGCCACGACCGGCAGGATCGCGGCCGTGCCCGGGAAGGGCGTGGTCTCGTCGTAGGTGAACCCGCACCAGGCCAGCGTCGCGAAACCCGCCCAGGAGGCCACGGTGGGCAGGGCCGTGCGCCACCACGGGGCGGAACCGGCTCGCCTGGCCACGTGGCCGGCCCGACCGGCCACGTAGAGGCCGAGCAGGCCACCCGCGCCGAACTGCCAGGCGCGGGCCGGGGTGACGAAGTAGGCCGCCGGCGGGTTGGCCTGGGTGATCCAGATGGAGAACACCAGCGAGGCCACGGTGGGGATGCCGATCGCGAGCCAGGTCACGCGGGTCGGCGACGACGAGCGGCGTCGGGCCCACACGGCGGCCGCGAGGATGAGCAGCGGCCAGACCAGGTAGAACTGCTCCTCGATCGACAGGCTCCAGTAGTGCTGGGCCGCCGCGGGGGCCTGGTCGGAGGCCAGGTAGTCGACCGAGTCGGCGGCGAGCACCCAGTTCTGCACGTAGAGGGTCGAGGCGATGATCTGCCGGTAGTTCGTCTCCCACGCCGACACCGGCAGCCAGGCGGCGACGGCGACGGCGGTGCTCGCGAGCACGAGGTAGGCGGCGGGCAGCAGCCGCCTGGCACGTCGGGCCCAGAACCGCGACAGCGCGATCGAGCCGGTACTCGCCGTCTCGCGCAGCAGGTGCGAGGTGATGAGGAACCCGGAGATCACGAAGAAGACGTCGACACCGATGTACCCGCCCGACAGCCGCCCCGGCCACAGGTGGTAGAGGACCACCAGCAGGACCGCGACAGCACGTAGCGCCGTGATCTCGGCCCGGTTGCGCTGGGCCGCGACGGGGGTGGACATTGCCTGCACGATACAGGCGGTTACTGGGGTTTTCGGAATAAGTCTTCCATGGAAGGTAATTTACCTTCCATGGAAGATTCGTCGCCCAGGCCCCTGACCATCGCCCTCACCGCCGTGCCGCCGGTCGTCTGGGGCTCGACGTACGCGGTCACCCAGCTGTGGCTCCCGGCTGACCGGCCGTTCTTCGCGGCCGCCGCCCGGGTGCTGCCCGCGGGGCTGGTGCTGCTGCTGTGGGTGCGACGTCTTCCACGGGGCCGCTGGTGGGGACGGTCGGTGGTGCTCGGTGCCCTCAACCACGGCCTGTTCTTCGGCCTGCTCTACGTGGCGGCCTTCCGCCTGCCGAGCGGGCTCGGGTCGACGATCACCGCGCTGTCGCCCCTCGTCGTCATGGGCACGGCCCTCCTCGTCATCGGGGAGCGGCAGCCGCGGGTCACCCTGCTCGCCGCCGTGGTCGGGGTCGCCGGGGTGGTCACCCTCGTCTGGCAGGGCGACCGGTCGGGCACCGTCGACCTCGTGGGGGTGGCCGCCGCCGTCGGGGCCGTGCTGTCGTCCGCGCTGGGGTTCGCACTGGTCAAGCGCTGGTCGCCGCCCGACGACGTGCTCGTCACGACGTCGTGGCAGCTGGTCGCCGGTGGCCTGCTGCTCGTGCCCGTCGCCGCCTTCGCCGAGGGCGCCCCGCCCGCGCTCGACCTTCCCGCCGTGCTGGCCCTGGCCTACCTCGGCCTGGTCGGGTCGGCCCTGGGGTACGTGCTGTGGTTCCGCGGACTGACCCGGATGGATGCCGGTGCCGTCGCCGTCGTCGGCCTGGTCAACCCCGTCGTCGGTACCGCGCTCGGGGTGCTGCTGCTCGCTGAGCCGTTCGGGCCGGTGCACCTCGCCGCGGTGGTGGTGACCCTCGGCAGCGTGCTCGTGGCGCAGTCGCCGGTCCGGCGTCGGGTCGCGAGACTGCCGAGGCGCCGCGCGCGGGCTCCACGGCCTACCGTGGTCTCATGTCCCACGTGACCACGACCGACCTCACCACGCCCTCCGGACCGGTGCCGATCCCGACCATCGGCTTCGGGGTCTGGCAGGTGCCCGACGACCAGGTCGAGGCGGCCGTCGTCGCCGCGCTGGATGCCGGGTACCGGCACGTCGACACCGCGCGCCTCTACGGCAACGAGGCCGGCGTCGGCCGCGCCCTGGCCGCGAGTGACGTCGACCGCGACGACGTGTTCGTGACGACCAAGGTCTGGAACACCGACCACGGGCGCGATGCCACCCTCTCGGCGTTCGACGGCTCGATGGGCCGGCTCGGGCTCGATGTGCTCGACCTGTTCCTCATCCACTGGCCCGTCCCCGGCCGCGACCGCTACGTCGAGACCTGGCAGGCGCTGCGCGAGCTGCGCGACGCCGGTCGGGTCCGCGCGATCGGGGTGTGCAACTTCCACCCGGCGCACCTGCAGCGGCTCTTCGACGAGACGGGGGAGTGGCCGAGCATCAACCAGGTCGAGCTGCACCCCTACCTGCAGCAGTCGGCCGTGCGCGAGTTCGACGCCGAGCACGGCATCGTCACCGAGTCCTGGAGCCCGCTCGCGTCGGGCAAGCGGGTGCTCGACGACCCCGTCATCGGGCGGATCGCGCAGGACCACGGGGCCACCCCGGCCCAGGTCGTCATCGCGTGGCACCTCGCGCTGGGGCTCGTGGTGCTGCCGAAGTCGGTCACCCCGTCGCGGATCGTCGAGAACCTCGCCGCCACCGACGTCGTGCTGTCCGATGACGACCTCGCGGCGATCGCCGCCCTCGACCGCGGCTTCCGCACCGGCCCGAACCCGGACGAGTTCAACCAGGCCTGACGTCCTCCGCACCGGGTCGAGGGCCCACGACGCGCTGACCGGGGCGCCGCGCCATCAGCGTGTCGCGGGATGTCGTCGCCCGGCGACACGGGGCGATGAGTAGGGGTGCTCATGCGACCGGCGCCGGCCGGGGAGCACGATGGTGGTGCACCCCTTTCGTGGTGACTCGCCCGACACCGAGGAGCCCGCGATGACCGCGCCACCCACCGCCTCAGCCACTGCTCCCGACCACCGCGACCCGGCCGCCCACGCCGCCACTCCGGCCCAGCTGCACTGGCTCGAGGGGGAGCTCGCCCACTGGCAGGCCGAGGGGCTGCTGGCCCCCGAGGCCGCGCACGCCATCCGGGGCCGCTACGTCGCGAGCCGCCGGTTCACCCTCTCGCGCATCGTGCTCACCCTCGGGGCCTGCTTCGTCGGCCTCGGGCTGATCTGGTTGGTCGCCGCCAACCTCGACGCCATGTCGCCGCTGACCCGGTTCGGCCTGATGGTCGCGATCTGGCTCGGGTTCGTCGTGGCGTCCGAGGTGCTGGCGAGCCGCCGCACCCGGGCGGGCGACACGGCATCCCCGGTCGTGGGCGCCCTGCGGCTGCTCGCGGCGGGGGCCTTCGGTGCCGTCGTGTTCCAGGCGGCCCAGAGCCTGCAGGTGCCGGCCTACGAGCCGCTGCTCGTCGGCATCTGGGGGCTGGGGGCGCTGCTCTGGGCGTACGCCGTGCGCGGCGTCGCGCCACTGGTGCTCGCCGTCGCCCTGCTCGCCTTCTGGTTCGTCTGGCAGGTGGTCGAGGCCGGTGACGGGGCCTTCTCGGTGTCGACCGCGATCGCCGCCGCCGGTCTGGCCGCGGTGTCGGTCGGGGTGGCGCACCTGGTGCTCGGCTGGCGAGACCTGGCCGACCCCTGGCGCGAGATCGGTGCGGTGCTGGCCCTGGTCGGCCTGTTCATCGCGGCGCTGCCCTACGCGTGGGGCGACCCCGGAGCCAGCGTCGCGCTCCTCGTGGGTCTCGGGGTGGCGGTGGTGCTCGCGGGCGCCGTCCTGGTCCGTGGAGACCGCGTCGACCGCCTCGAGGTCGGGCTCGCCGCCCTGGCCCTGGCCCTCACCGTCGGCCTGTCGCTGTGGCGCTTCGACGAGAACCTGCTCGACACCGCCGACCTGCCGACCGGGGCGTGGGTGCGGGCCGTGCTCTCGGTCGTGGCCTACCTCGTGGTGGCGAGCGGGTACGCCGTCCTCGGCGGGATGCGGGACTCCTCGCGGCTGACCTGGCTGGCCACGGCGGCCCTGGTCGTGTTCGTCACGGTGCAGGCGTTCGCCGTGTTCGCGCCCATCGTCTCGGGCGCCGCGCTGTTCCTCATCGTCGGTGTCGTGCTGCTGGGCACGGGCGTCCTGGCCGACCGTGGCCGGCGACGGCTCGTCAGCGAGGCGAAGGAGGCCGTGGCATGAGCACCACCTCCACCCGGGCCGTCCGGGTCGGCGCGGTCGTCCTGGCCCAGCTGGCGCTCGTCGGCGTGGCCGTCTGGGCACCGCTGTCGGCGCGGCTCACCGGCGAGACCGTCGTGCTGCGCGTCGAGCCGGTCGACCCGGTCGACCCCTTCCGTGGCGCCTACGTCCAGCTCTCCTACCCCGACCTGCCCGACCAGGCGGGGCAGGGTGACGGCATCCGCACCGAGGAGCAACAGCAGGCCCTCGACGACGCGCGCGGCACCGCCTACGTGCCGCTGACCCGCAGCGGTGAGGTGTGGGTCGGTGGGCCGGTCCAGCGCACCGCGCCGGCGTCGGGGCTGTACCTCACCTGCGACGACTCCAGCTGGACGCTCGACTGCGGCATCGAGAGCTGGTTCCTGCCCCAGGGCGAGGCGGCCGGGCTGCAGGCGGCGCTGCGCGGTGGCACGGCCGTGGC